>NZ_JAUMSQ010000332.1:0-7238 GCF_030519285.1 Mycolicibacterium arseniciresistens | reverse complement strand
GGCCTCGGCGCCGACGGCGTGCTGCGCGTCACGACGGCGGGCGCCGCGCTGGCGGCAGGCGTGTTCGACCGGATGCCCGACGGGGTCGCCGAGGGCGACTGGTACATGGACTACCGCAACGCCGACGGCTCGATCGCCCAGATGTGCGGCAACGGCGTCCGGGTGTTCGCGCACTACCTGCGCGCCGCCGGCCTGGAATCGCGTGACGAGTTCGTCGTCGGCTCGCTGGCCGGTCCACGACCGGTGGTGCTGCACGAGGTCGACCGGCTGTCAGCCGACGTGACGGTCGAGATGGGCAAGGCCAACCAGCTCGGGCCGGGCACCGCGACCGTGGGCGGCCGGGTGTTCGGCGGCCTGGCGGTGGACGTCGGCAACCCGCACCTGGCCTGCGTCGACGCCGCCCTGACCGCCGACGGCCTCGCCGCACTCGACGTCGCCGCGCCGGTGGGTTTCGACGCCGCGCAGTTCCCGGACGGAGTCAACGTCGAGGTGCTCACCGCTCCGGTCGACGGCGTGGTGTCGATGCGCGTGCACGAGCGGGGGGTGGGGGAGACCCGGTCCTGCGGGACGGGCACCGTCGCTGCCGCGGTGGCCGCGCTCGCACACGACGGCGCCCAGACCGGGCGGCTGACGGTCGTCATCCCCGGTGGCAGCGTCGCCGTCACGGTCACCGAGGCGACCAGCTACCTGCGCGGACCGTCGGTACTGCTGGCCGACGGGGAGCTCGCCGAGGAATGGTGGCGCTCTCATCTGCGTTAATCGAGGTGCATGACACATGGACTCCGTGCGAACCTTGATTCGCCTATGACTCATCCCGAATACTCCCGCAACATCCCGAGCACCGGTGAGCTCGCGCTCGAAGACCGCGCCTCGCTGCGCCGCGTCGCCGGACTGTCCACCGAACTCGCCGACGTCTCCGAGGTCGAATACCGCCAGCTGCGCCTGGAACGCGTCGTGCTGGTCGGCGTGTGGACCGAGGGCAGCGCCGCCGACGCAGACGCCAGCCTCGCCGAGCTCGCCGCGTTGGCCGAGACCGCCGGTTCGGAGGTGCTCGAAGGGCTGATCCAGCGCCGCGACAAGCCCGACGCCTCGACCTACATAGGTTCCGGCAAGGCCCAGGAACTACGTGAGATCGTGCTGGCGACCGGTGCCGACACCGTCATCTGCGACGGCGAGCTGAGCCCCGCTCAGCTCAACGCGCTCGAGAAGGCGGTCAAGGTCAAGGTGATCGACCGCACCGCGCTGATCCTCGACATCTTCGCCCAGCACGCCACCAGCCGCGAGGGTAAGTCGCAGGTGTCGCTGGCCCAGATGGAGTACATGCTGCCCCGGCTGCGCGGCTGGGGTGAGTCGATGTCGCGTCAGGGTGGTGGCGCGGGCGGCAGCGGCGGCGGCGTCGGCACCCGCGGTCCCGGTGAGACCAAGATCGAGACCGATCGCCGCCGGATCCGCGAGCGGATGTCGAAGCTGCGCCGCGAGATCAAGGACATGAAGAAGATCCGCGACACCCAGCGCAGTGTCAGGCGTCGCAGCGACGTCGCCGCCCTGGCGATCGTGGGGTACACCAACGCCGGCAAGTCGAGCCTGCTCAACGCGCTCACCGGAGCGGGCGTGCTGGTGGAGAACGCATTGTTCGCCACCCTCGAACCGACCACGCGCCGAGGCGAATTCGACGACGGACGGCCGTTCGTGCTGACCGACACCGTCGGTTTCGTCCGACATCTGCCGACCCAGCTGGTGGAGGCGTTCCGCTCCACTCTGGAGGAGGTCGTGGACGCCGACCTGCTGGTGCACGTCATCGACGGGTCCGATGTGAACCCGCTGGCCCAGGTGAACGCCGTGCGGCAGGTGGTCAACGACGTGGCGGCCGACTACGACATGGCGCCGCCCCCGGAACTTCTGGTGGTCAACAAGGTAGACGCCGCGAGCGGGCTGATGCTGGCCCAGCTGCGCAGCGCGCTGCCCGGTGCGGTGTTCGTCTCGGCGCGCACCGGCGAGGGGCTCGACCGGTTGCGCACGCGGATGGCCGAACTGGTGGAACCCACCGACGTCGTCATCGACGTCACGGTGCCCTACGACCGCGGTGATCTCGTCGCCCGCATCCACGCCGACGGCAGGGTGGACGCCACGGAGCACACCGAGCATGGCACCCGCATCAAGGCCAGGGTCCCGGTCGCGCTGTCGGCCGGCCTGCGGGACTTCGCGACCTTCTAGGCGTTCGCGCCGTTAGCATCGGCGAATGGCGAAGCTCGACCCGTTCCGCACGCCCGACTCCCGCGCGCGGTTCATCGCGAAGTACGACGCGATTCTGAGCGATTGGCCGGTCCCGTTCGAAGAGCGAGATGTGTCAACCGGTTTCGGCACCACCCATGTCATCGTCAGCGGCCCTGAAGCAGCCCCGCCGCTGGTCCTACTGCACGGCGCCGCGGCGACGGCCGTGATGTGGGCACCGGTGATCGAGGCGCTCAGCGCGGATCACCGCTGCTATTGCGTGGACACGATCACCGAAGCGAACAAGAGCGTGGCTTCGCGGCGGGCCCGCGGTGTGCCCGACCTGATGACCTGGCTGACCGAGGTGTTCGGGGGCCTGGGGATCGACAGCGCGAAGGTGGCGGGCCTCTCCTACGGTGGCTGGCTGGCTGCGAACCTCGCTGTGCGGGAGCCGAAACTGGTCGAGCGGCTGGTGCTGATCTGTCCGGCCGCCACGCTCGCGCCGATAGTCGCGCAGTTCTACGTGCGGATGCTCGCCTCGGGGCTGTTGCGCTCACCTGAGCGGGTGCGCCGATTCATCCGCTGGTTGTCGAGTACGCCGGAGGTGATGTCTCACCCGGGGCCCGACCTGATCGTGTCGAGTCTGCTGTGCGCCCGCACCGTGCGCTTCGAAGTCACACCGCCGACGGTGCTCACCGACGGCGAACTCCGACGGATCGGTGCGCCAACCACCGTGGTGATCGGGGACCGGGAGGTGATCTACCGGACCGGTCCGCGATCGGCGCTCGACCGTGCCGAGGCATTGATCCCCGGCGCGCGGACGGTGTCGATCCCGGGCGCGAATCACATGCTCACCGTGGACGCCCCGACCAGGCTGGCAGCCGAGGTGCGGGCCGCACTGGCCTAGTTCATCGGCGAGCAGACGCAAAGTGTCTGCGACACGCCGCGTCGGGCATCACTTTGCGTCTGCTCGCGGGTGGAGCACCGGTGGCTCGTGGGCCCGTACCAGCGGCGGTGTGCCGCGGTACTTCTCGACCTCGACCAGCACGTGCGCCCCGGTGCAGCCCTGCGCCAGTGACGACGTCCCGACGTCTTCGGTGAGCACGTTCGGATTGCCGTGGACACACATCGATTCCGGGTCGGCGGGATCGGCCGGGTCGTACCACGCCCCGGTCGGCAACTGCACCACCTGTGGCCGCAGCCGGTCGTCGACCACGACGCCGGCCAGGCACGAGCCTCGGTTGTTGAACACCCGTGCGACGTCACCGCCGGCCAGCCCGCGGGCCGCCGCATCATCCGGATGCATGCGGATCGCCTCACGCCCCGCCACTTTCGCGGCCTGACTGGTGGCGCCGCCGTCGAGTTGGCCGTGCAGCCGCGACGCCGGCTGGTTGGCCAGCAGGTGCAGCGGGTAGCGCCGCGCGCGGTCACCGCCGAGCCACTCGGTGGGCTCGTACCACCGCGGATGGCCCGCGCAGTCGGCGTAGCCGAACGAGTCGATGTCGGTGGAGAAGATCTCGATCAGCCCGCTCGGTGTGCCCAGCCGGTGTGCCCGAGGATCGGCGCGGAAGTCCGCCAGCAGCGTCAGCCCGTCGTCGGTCGGCAACCGGAGCCGGCCCACCCGCCAGAACTCCTCGAACGGCGGCACGTCGAAATCCAGCTGCGCCGACCACTTCTCGTAGAGATGGGCCAGCCACTGGCGGGCGGTGCGGCCCTCGGTGAACTGCTCGCCGAAGCCGAGGCGGTCTGCCAGCGCGGCGAAGGTCGTGTAGTCGTCCCGGGACTGCGCGTAGGGTTCGGCGAGTTTCGGCATCGCCATCAGCATCGGGTTGTTGCGCGATCCCGAATAGTCGTCGCGTTCGAACGCGGTGGTCGACGGGATGACGATGTCGGCGTGTCTGGCCATCGCCGTCCAGTAGGGCTCGTGCACCACGACGGTATCGGGACGGCCCAGCGCACGGCGCAACCGGCCGATGTCCTGGTGGTGATGGAACGGGTTGCCGCCGGCCCAGTACACCAGCCTGATGTCGGGATAGGTGAGCCGCAGCCCGTTGTAGTCGAATTCTTTTCCCGGATGCAGCAGCATGTCGCTGACGGCGGCGACCGGGATGAACATGCGCACCGGGTTGAGACCCTGCGGCAACTTCGGCAGACCGCAGCGCAGCGGCGGCAGACCCGGTTCGTTCATCGATCCGTAGCCGTGACCGAATCCGCCTCCGGGCAGGCCGATCTGGCCGAGCATGGCGGCCAGCGTCAATCCCATCCACGGCGCCTGTTCGCCGTGCCGGATCCGCTGCAGTGACCAGCTGACCGTGACCATCGTCCGGGCGGCCGCCATCCGGCGGGCCAGCGCGGTCAGCTCGGCGGCCGGCAGTCCGCAGATCGCCGACGCCCACTTCGGGGTCTTGGGCGTCGCATCGTCGGCGCCGAGCAGATAGCGCTCGAAACGGTCGTAGCCGGTGCAGTACCGGTGCAGGAAGTCACGGTCGGCCAGATTCTCGGTCGCCAGGACGTAGGCCAGGGCCAGCATGATCGCCACGTCGGTGCCGGGCACCGGCGCATGCCATTCGCACTCACCGTCGACGTCGTCGCGCAACGGCGAGAACGAGACGATCTGTGCGCCGCGTTCCCGCATGCGGCGCAACGCATCTCGTGCCGGGTGAGCAGTGGTGCCGCCGTGGTTGATCGCGGTGTTCTTCAGTGCAATCCCGCCGAAGCACACCATCAGGTCGGTGTGGGCGACCATCACCTCCCAGTCGGTGGACCGCTTGAAGAGGTCGTCATGGGTGCCGACCACCCGCGGCATGATGACCCCGGTGGCGCCGAGGCTGTAGGAGTGCCGCGAGAACGTGTAGCCGCCGAGCAGTTTGAGGAAGCGGTGCACCTGGCTCTGCGCGTGGTGGAACCGGCCCGCGCTGGCCCAGCCGTAGGAGCCGCCGTAGATCGCCTCGTTGCCGTGGGTGTCGACGACCCGGCGCAGTTCGCCGGCCAGCAGCTCCGTCAGCTCCTCCCAGCCGACGGCAACGAACTCGTCGGCGCCGCGCAGCGTCGTCGGTCCTGGGCCGTCCCGCAGCCATCCGCGGCGCACGGCCGGGGTGGCGATCCGCGAACGGTGCCGGATGGAGCCGGGCAGGTTGCCGAGCAGTGGTGAGGGATCCGCATCGCCCGCCAGGGGGGTGACCGCGGCGATGTCGCCGGCGCGGATGTCCGCGGTGAAGCCGCCCCAGTGGGTGAGGCTGGTGGGGCGGGTGGGCACGGTGTCGAGTTTATGACCAGACCGCCGGTCCGCGGGCGACCAACCATCCGGTTGGTATATGTTGGCCGCATCCCCGACACCCAGTACCGGAGGTATCACCTATGGGTACGTCCAGCTCCACGGCCGTCAAGTACGAACGCACCCTCTTCGAGCCCGAACACGACCTGTTCCGGGAGTCCTATCGGGGGTTCCTGGAACGGCACGTGGCGCCGCACCACGACCAGTGGGAGAAGGACAAGATCGTCGACCGGGGCATCTGGCTGGAGGCGGGCAAGCAGGGCTTCCTGGGCATGGCCGTGCCCGAGGAGTACGGCGGCGGCGGTGATGCGGACTTCCGCTACAACGTCATCATCGACGAGGAGACTGTCGCGGGCCGGTACAGCGGGCTGGGCTTCACCCTGCACAGTGACGTGGTGGCGCCCTACCTGCTCCGGTTGGGCACCGAGGAGCAGAAGCAGCGCTGGCTGCCCGGGTTCTGCAGCGGCGAGCTGATCTCCGCGATCGCGATGACCGAACCGGGCACCGGCAGCGATCTTCAGGGCATCAAGACCCGCGCGGTCAAGGACGGTGACTCCTGGGTGCTCAACGGTTCCAAGACCTTCATCACCAACGGCATCCACGCCGACCTGGTGATCGTGGTCGCCCAGACCGATCCGGACAAGGGCGCCCTGGGTTTCTCCCTGCTGGTGGTGGAGCGCGGCATGGCGGGCTTCGAACGCGGTCGTCACCTGGACAAGATCGGCATGGACGCCCAAGACACCGCGGAACTGTCGTTCACCGACGTTCGGGTGCCTGCCGAGAATCTGCTCGGCGAGGAGGGGCAGGGTTTCGTCTACCTGATGCAGAACCTGCCGCAGGAACGCCTCTCGATCGCCGTGGTCGCCGCAGGCGCGATGGAGGCGGTGCTCGAGCAGACGCTGCAGTACACCAAGGAGCGCAAGGCCTTCGGCAAGCCGGTCGGCAGCTTCCAGAACAGCCGGTTCCTGCTCGCCGAACTGGCCACCGAGGCCACCGCGGTGCGGATCATGGTCGACGAGTTCATCCGGTTGCACCTCGACGAGAAGCTCACCGTCGAACAGGCCGCGATGGCCAAGTGGTACACGACCGAGAAGCAGGTCCATCTGATCGACCGGTGCCTGCAACTCCACGGCGGTTACGGATACATGCGGGAGTACCCGATCGCCCGGGCGTACCTGGATTCGCGCGTGCAGACGATCTACGGCGGCACCACCGAGATCATGAAGGAGATCATCGGCCGCAGCCTGGGGGTGTAGCCACCACCTGCGGTTTTGGTGTCACGAGGGGCGGCGCGCCGCGCGCGGGAGGCCAACCAGCCGCGGGTGGCACGGTTTGCGGGGTATTTTCCCTCAGATCGGTCTGATGCTTTCTCGTCCGACGTCATCTGACGCCTCGTCGGCGAAAGCGCTACGTTCGGGGAAGTTTGCCGGACCACGGGGAGGTTGGATGAGCGGGCGGCGCACACTGCTGAGGGCGGCGATGAGGCGCGCAGCGGTGGGGCTGGCGGTGCTGGCCGTCGCGGTCGCGCCGGCGCCACTCGCGTGGGCTACACCGGAGAGCGACGCCGACGGCGCCATCACCGCCGCGTACGACGCCAGTGGCGGACCGGCCGGTCCACTCGGCCCGCGTGACGGCGGCGTCTACCCGGTCGGCGCGGGCTTCGCGCAGAACTTCGCCGCGGGCAAGATGTTCTTCACCCCGCAGACCGGGGCTCATTTCACCCAGGGCGCGATCCTGGAGAAATACGAGTCGC
>NZ_JAUMSQ010000331.1:0-1337 GCF_030519285.1 Mycolicibacterium arseniciresistens | reverse complement strand
CCCCGGGCGCGATCCGGGATAAATACGCGTCGCTCGGCGGGCCCGCCGACGGCGACCTGGGCTTCCCGACCATCGACGAACAACCCGGCCGGGTCAGCCCGGAGAGCCGCAACACCACCTTCAGCGCCGCTGACAGACCGGTCATCTTCTGGACGCCGGCCACCGGCGCGCGGGTGGTCCGCGGCGCCGTCAACGCGGCGTGGGACAAGCTCGGCGGCTCCGCCGGGCCGCTCGGGGTGCCCGCCGAGGACGAGGTCTACCGCGGCGACCAGGTGTCGCAGAAGTTCACCGGCGGGGAACTGACGTGGAACCGCAAGACCAAGGCCTACACCACCGTGCCGCCCGACCTCGCCGGGCAGCTGGCCGGTCTCGAGGTGCCGGAGGACGCGACGACGGCCATCAACGCCGCGCGCCGTGCCGCGGGCGGCCCGCTGGGCCCGCTGGGCGCCAAGGAAGGCGAGCAGTACCCGATCGGCGCCGACGGTGTCGGGCAGAACTTCGCCGGCGGCAAGATCTTCTACACCCCGGCCACGGGTGCCAACGTCGTGTCGGGACAGGTGCTCGACAAGTACGAGAGTGTCGGCGGGCCGGAGGGCGACCTCGGCTTCCCGACGAGCAACGAGGCGGACGGCGGCCTCGGCGTCAACAGCCGGGTCAGCACCTTCGCCGCCGAGGACAAGCCCGTCATCTACTGGACTCCGGACTACGGGCCGGTGATCGTGCGCGGAGCGATGAACGCCGCATGGTCGAAGCTCGGTGGCGCGACCGGTGACCTCGGCGCGCCGATGGCCGACCAGAGCGAGAACGGCGAGGTCGTCACGCAGCGGTTCAGCGGCGGCGCGCTGTCGTGGGATCGCAGCACAGGCAAGTTCAGCACCGAACCGGCGGGGCTGGCCTCCCAGCTGGCCGGTCTCGAGGTGCCGGGACAGCAGCAGCCCGAGACGTCGGCCGACTCGCAGGCCTCCGACACCGACGCCGAGCGGTGGTTCGAGCGGCCGTGGGACCAGTGGAATCCGTGGTGGCTGCTGGCGCTGATCCCGATCCTCGTGCTGGTCGGCCTGATCGCCGGCGCGGTGGTGCTCAGCCGCAGGCGCGGGCGGCGCGACGACGGGCGCGGCGACGACGGACCGTTCGGCGCTCCGGGTGACGGTTGGTATGACGACCTCGACCACGACCGCCTGCATGACGAAGGTGCGCACGGCGAGCCACCCGGCGACGAGCCGCACCGCTACAGCGATCCGCGGTACCCGGGCCACGACGAAGGTGGCGAGCACGGCGCCGCACCGGAATCGGCAGGACCGGACAGTCCGTGGGACCCGCGGGTGGCGCAGCCGCCG
>NZ_JAUMSQ010000330.1:0-8799 GCF_030519285.1 Mycolicibacterium arseniciresistens | reverse complement strand
GGGCCGCTCGGTGACCTCGATCGCGGCGCGTCCGGTCGCGGGCGCCGAGCCGTCGTGCAGCCCGCGCAGCCGCCGCAGCGGGGTGAACCGCCACAGCTCGTCGCGGCCGCCGGGCACCTCGAAGGCGGCGACGTCGAACGAGGCGAACTGCTCGCCCTTGTTGGCGCCTGCGAGGGCCGAACCCGGCTTCGCGCCTCCCTCGACTGCGGTGGTCAGGTTGGTCTCGGTCACTGCCTGTTCCCCGTCGCTTCGCTCGCCCCCATCAGCCGACCGCGCCTTCCATCTGCAGCTCGATCAGCCGGTTGAGCTCCAGCGCGTACTCCATCGGCAGTTCCTTGGCGATCGGCTCGACGAACCCGCGCACCACCATCGCCATCGCCTCGTCCTCGGTGAGGCCGCGGCTCATCAGGTAGAACAACTGGTCCTCGCTGACCTTGGACACCGTGGCCTCGTGACCCATCGTGACGTCGTCCTCGCGGATGTCGACGTAGGGGTAGGTGTCCGACCGGCTGATCGTGTCGACGAGCAGCGCATCGCACTTGACGCTCGCGCGGGAACCGTAGGCGCCCTTGTTGACCTGGACCAGGCCGCGGTAGGACGCCCGGCCGCCGCCGCGGGCGACCGACTTGGACACGATGTTGGACGACGTGTGCGGGGCCAGGTGCAGCATCTTGGCGCCGGTGTCCTGGTGCTGACCCTCGCCGGCGAACGCCACCGAGAGCACCTCACCCTTGGCGTGCTCACCGGTCATCCACACGGCCGGGTACTTCATCGTCACCTTGGAGCCGATGTTGCCGTCGACCCACTCCATGGTGGCGCCCGCCTCGGCCCTGGCCCGCTTGGTGACCAGGTTGTAGACGTTGTTCGACCAGTTCTGGATGGTGGTGTAGCGGCACCGGCCGCCGGGCTTGACGATGATCTCCACGACCGCCGAGTGCAGCGAGTCGCTCTTGTAGATCGGCGCGGTACAGCCCTCCACGTAGTGCACGTAGGCGTCCTCGTCGACGATGATCAGCGTCCGCTCGAACTGGCCCATGTTCTCGGTGTTGATCCGGAAGTACGCCTGCAGCGGGATGTCGACGTGCACACCCTTCGGCACGTAGATGAACGACCCGCCCGACCACACCGCGGTGTTGAGCGCCGAGAACTTGTTGTCGCCGGCCGGGATCACCGTGCCGAAATACTGCTTGAACAGCTCGGGATGCTCCTTGAGGGCGGTGTCGGTGTCCAGGAAGATGACGCCCTGGGCCTCGAGGTCCTCACGGATGGAGTGGTAGACCACCTCGGACTCGTACTGCGCGGCGACACCGGACACCAGCCGCTGCTTCTCGGCCTCCGGGATGCCCAGCTTGTCGTAGGTGTTCTTGATGTCGGCGGGCAGATCGTCCCAGGTCGCCGCCTGCTTCTCACTGGACCGCACGAAGTACTTGATGTTGTCGAAGTGGATGCCGTCGAGGTCGGAACCCCAGTTGGGCATCGGCTTCTTGTCGAAGGTGCGCAGGGCGCGCAGCCGGGTCTCGAGCATCCACTCCGGCTCGCTCTTCTTCGCCGAGATGTCGCGCACCACGGCCTCGGACAGCCCGCGCTGCGCGCTGGCACCGGCGACGTCGGAGTCCGACCAGCCGTACCCGTACTTGCCGAGCGAGGCGATGGTCTCGTCCTGGGTCAGCGGCTCGGCCTTGGCGACCGAGGTCTCGGGGGTAGCGGTCATGCCGACGCTCCTTGGGTTGTGGTGGCGGCTTCGGCGCGGGCTGTGTGCCGAAGTTCCTTGGTGAGTGGTACGTGGGTGGTGCAGGCGCAGTCGCCGTTGACGATCGTGGCCAGCCGCTGTACGTGGGTGCCCAGGATCTCGGCGAACGCCTCACGCTCGGTCTGGCACAGCTCCGGGAATTCCTCGGCGACGTGCGAGACCGGACAGTGGTGCTGGCAGATCTGCACGCCGTGGACGGGTCCGGCCGCCGGCGTGGTGGTCGTGGTGGTGGCGTAGCCGGCCCGGGTCAGCGCCGCGGCCACCCGGTCCGCAGTGGCTTCAACGCCATCGGGGCCCTCGGTTACTCCCGACAGGATGGTGTCGATCCGGCGGCGGGCGAAGGTGCGCACGGCGTCGTCGCCGCCGATCTCGCGCAGCTGACGGATCGCCGCGACCGCGAGGTCGTCGTAGGCGTGGCCGAGCTTGGCCCGGCCTGCGGCGGTCAGCCGGTAGCGCTTGGCGGGCCGGCCGCGGCCCGAGTGCTGCCACGCCTCGGCGGCGCTGGCCTGCGCATCGCCGGCGTCGACGAGGGCGTCGAGGTGACGGCGCACGCCTGCCGCGGAGATGCCGAGCCGGTCGCCGATCTGACCGGCGGTGATCGGCCCCTCCATCAGCAACTGGATGATGGCGGTGCGGGTGTGGCCGTCCGAAGCCGGCACGACGGCAGGCGTCATGTCCGCAGCTCGCTCCCGGTCGAATTCCACAACACCATTGTGTCGGAATTCCCTGACCGCTTCCAGCAAGGGGACCCTTACTGCGAGCGTGAAAGCCACCACACCCCCGACCGTTAGTCTGCTCTGATGGCTCCACTGGCCGGGCGCCTCCAGATGTTCAGCTCCTCGATCGCCCGATGGCACGGCGACGAGCCGGTCGCCGGTTCCCCCCTCAACGGCGCCGAGATGGTGGCGCTGCGCCGGACCCGGCTGTTCGGGGCCACCGGCACGGTGCTGATGGCGATCGGCGCGCTCGGCGCCGGTGCGCGGCCCGTGGTCCAGGATCCCACCTTCGGTGTCCGGCTGCTCAACCTGCCCTCGCGGATCCAGACCGTCTCGCTGACCATGACCACCACCGGCGCGGTGATGATGGCGCTGGCCTGGCTGATGCTCGGCCGGTTCGCGCTCGGCAGCCGCCGCATGTCGCGCGGCCAGGTGGACCGCACGCTGCTGCTGTGGGCCCTCCCGCTGCTGCTCGCGCCGCCGATGTACAGCCGCGACGTGTACTCCTACCTGGCCCAGAGCGAGATATCGCGGCTCGGCCTCGACCCGTACAAGGTCGGCCCGGCCACCGGGCTCGGGCTCGACCACGTGTTCACGCTGTCGGTGCCCAACCTGTGGCGGGAGACCCCGGCGCCCTACGGACCGCTGTTCCTGTGGATCGGCGAGGGCATCTCGACCGTGACCGGCCAGAACATCGTCTGGGCGGTGCTGTTCCACCGGCTCGTCGTCCTGCTCGGGGTCGGCCTCATCGTCTGGGCCACCCCGAGGCTCGCCCGCCGCTGCGGCGTCGCCGAGGTCAGCGCGCTGTGGCTGGGGCCGTGCAACCCGCTGCTGTTCATGCACCTGGTGGCAGGCATCCACAACGAGGCGCTGATGCTCGGCCTGATGCTGGCGGGCACCGAGTTCGCGCTGCGCGGCATCGACGCCGCGCAGCCACTGCTGCCACGGCCGCTGCGCAGGCCGGTCACCCGCGCCGACTGGCGACGCTGGCATCCGCTGGCCATGCTGATCGTCGGAGCGGTGCTGATCGCGATGTCGTCGCAGGTCAAGCTGCCGTCGTTGCTGGCGCTCGGGTTCGTGGCGATGGCGCTGGCCTGCCGGTGGGGTGGCACCGTCAAGGCGTTCGTGATCGCCGGCGGTTCTCTCACCGCGTTGTCTGTGGTGGTGATGGCGGTGATCGGCTGGGCCAGCGGGCTGGGTTTCGGCTGGCTGTTCACTCTGGGCACCGCGAATGTGGTGCGTAGCTGGATGTCCCCGCCGACGCTGATCGCGTTGGGCACCGGCCAGGTCGGCATCCTGCTCGGTCTCGGCGACCACACCACCGCGGTGCTGGCACTCACCCGCGCCATCGGTGTGATCATCATCGCGATCCTGGTCACCTGGCTGCTGCTGGCGGTGCTGCGGGGCCGGCTGCATCCCGTGGGTGGGCTGGGTGTCGCCCTCGGTGCGACGGTGCTGCTGTTCCCCGTGGTCCAGCCGTGGTACCTGCTGTGGGCGATCATCCCGCTGGCAGCTTGGGCCACCCGCCCCGGTTTCCGCGGATCGACCATCGCGATCACGCTGGTCATCGGCATTTTCGGGCCCACCGCCAACGGGGACCGGTTCACCCTGTTCCAAATCGTGATGGCCACCCTGGCCAGCACGCTCGTCGTCGCACTGCTGATGGCGCTCACCTGGCGCCGGTTGCCGTGGCGGCCGGTCCCCGACCCCGACGCGGACGACGGCCCGGACACCGAACCGAGGGCGGACGAACCGCCCGTCGCGAAGCCGTCACCGCCACCACGGCCGCAACCATCGAGCAGCGACGCATACGCTGAATCCCCGTGACGTCCGGATCCGCTGTTCCCGTCCTGCTGCGCGGGGTGACCAAGCGGTACGGGTCGACGACGGCGGTGTCGGAACTCGACCTCGACGTGCAGCGCGCCGAGGTGCTGGCGCTGCTCGGGCCCAACGGCGCGGGCAAGACCACGACCATCGAGATGTGCGAGGGCTTCCTGCGGCCGGACGCCGGCTCCATCGAGGTCCTCGGCCTCGATCCCGTCTCGGACAACGCCCGGCTGCGCGAGCGGATAGGCGTCATGCTGCAGGGCGGCGGCGGCTATCCGGCGGCCCGGGCCGGCGAGATGCTCGCGCTGGTGGCCGCGTACGCCGCGGATCCGCTCGACCCGCAGTGGCTGATGGACACGCTCGGGCTCACCGAGGTCGCGCGCACCACCTACCGCAGGCTGTCCGGCGGCCAACAGCAGCGTCTGGCGCTGGCGTGTGCCGTGGTGGGACGCCCCGAGCTGGTGTTCCTCGACGAGCCGACCGCCGGGATGGACGCGCATGCGCGAATCGTGGTGTGGGAGTTGATCGACGGGCTGCGCCGCGACGGGGTCACCGTCGTGCTGACCACCCATCAGCTGACCGAGGCGGAGGAACTGGCCGACCGGCTGGTGATCATCGACCACGGGGTGGCGGTCGCCACCGGCACGCCGGCGGAGCTGATGCGCACCGGCGCCGAGAACCAGTTGAGGTTCCGCGCCCCGCGGATGCTCGACCTGGCGCTGCTCGTCGCGGCCCTCCCGGAGGGCTACCAGGCGATCGAGGCGGCACCGGGTGAGTACCTGGTCGAGGGCCACATCGACCCGCAGGTGCTGGCGACCGTGACGGCGTGGTGCGCGCGGCTCGACGTGCTGGCGACCGACATGCGGGTGGAGCAGCGCAGCCTCGAGGACGTCTTCCTCGACCTGACCGGACGGGAGCTGCGGCCGTGACGAGCGCTTGCGCGCGGGGGCACCTCCCGCCCGGAGGGCAGGGGGCGAACATCCTATGACGCGCGAAAACAGGGGCGTGACCAACCGTTTCGCGCCGGGCACCTTCTCCCCCGACCCGCGGCCGGCCACCGTGCCGACCATGCTGGCCGCGCAGTTCAACCTGGAATTGAAGCTGCTGCTGCGCAACGGCGAGCAGTTGCTGCTCACCATGTTCATCCCCATCACGCTGCTGGTCGGATTGATCCTGCTGCCGCTCGGGTCGTTCGGCGATGACCGCGCCGCCGCCTTCGTGCCCGCTGTGATGTCGCTGGCGGTGATCTCGACGGCGTTCACCGGACAGGCCATCGCGGTGGCGTTCGACCGCCGCTACGGAGCGCTGAAACGCTTGGGCGCCACCGCACTTCCGGTCTGGGGCATCATCGTCGGCAAGTCACTGGCGGTGGTGGCGGTGGTGTTCCTGCAGTCGATCGTGCTCGGCGCCATCGGCATCGCGCTGGGCTGGCGCCCCGCGCTGGCCGGGCTGGCGCTCGGCGCGGTGGTCATCGCGCTGGGCACCGCCGTTTTCGCGGCGCTCGGCCTGCTGCTCGGTGGGACCCTGCGCGCCGAGATCGTGCTGGCGGTGGCCAACCTGCTGTGGTTCGTCTTCGCCGGTTTCGGCGCCCTGACGCTGGAGGGTCAGACGGTGCCGGGCGCCTTGGCGTGGGCAGCGCGGCTGACGCCATCCGGCGCGTTGACCGAGTCGCTGACTCAGGCGATGACGTTGTCGGTGGACTGGTTCGGCCTCGCCGTGCTCGCCGTGTGGGGCGCGGTGGCCGGGCTATGCGCGCTGCGCTGGTTCCGCTTCACCTGACCGCGCGAGCTCGGGCAGCAGGAACTCGAGCTGTCCGACCTCTTCGATGTTGTGCTTCACCCACGCGCGGGTCTTGTCTTCGGGGAAGTGGCCGCTCACGATGCGGTTGACCGGCGAGAGTCTGCGGGTGCCGAGGTCCATGACGGTCACGTAGTGCGCGCCGTCGGCGCCGGCCGACCAGGTGTGCTCGAGCTGGAAGACGATGACGCCTGCCACCCGCAGGACCAGGCGGATCCCGGTCTCGTCGAGCTTCTCGACGCGGGCGACCTCGTCCACCAGATACTCGGGCCGGCCGCCGAAGGCCTCGACCATGTGGAACCGCGCGCCTTCGCCTGCGCCCCCGGTAGGGGCCGGACGTGCGAGTTCCCACCGGACGTGGTCGATCGGGTGCCAGGCGAGATAGCGGTCGATGACCCGGCCGCCGTAGGACATGGTGCCGCCCAGATTTCGGAACCAGTCCAACAGCATCGCGGGCGTGATCCCCGCAAGCGGCCGGTGGTCGATGGTGATCCGGCGCCGGTGGTTCGGCAGTGCGGAGTACCGCACCGTCGCGGTGTCGACGGTCCGCAGGGGATAGAGCACCGGACGGGGCTTCGGTACGGCTGTGGCGCGTGACATTCCCACCTCCAAGATACGGTAGCGTTTCTTAGACCAGCGTAGGTGGGCAGGCTAAGATACGCAAGCGTTTCTCGGAGGAGGCGGTATGCGACGGCGGCACGGTGAAGAGCTGGACGCGGCGATCCGATCGGCGGCGTTGAGGCTGCTGGCCGACCACGGCCCGGCGGGCGTCACCATGGAGGCGGTCGCCGCGGAGGCGAAGACGAGCAAGCCGGTGCTGTACCGGCGGTGGCCGGACGCAGCGGCACTGATCCGCGACACCCTGGTGAACCTGGCGACCACGGCGATACCGCACCACGACACCGGCAGCTACCGCACCGACATGCTCGCCGTGCTGGGCGGCTGGGCCGCCCTGTTCACCGGACCCGACGCCGCCGTGCTGCGTGCCGCCGTCGCCGCGGCCGCACACGACCCGGTGCTCGCCGACACGTTGCAGCGCGACGTCATCGGCTGGCGCAAAGCGGAGATGGCCGCACTGCTGCGGCGCGGCGTCGAGCGCGGCGACGTGCGGCCCGACGTGCCGGTCGAACTCGCCCGCGAACTCGGCCAGAGCGTGTTGTGGCACCGCCTGCTGATCACCGGCGACCCGATCACCGACGACCTCGTGGTGCAGCTCGTCGACGAGGTCCTGGTGCCGTTCGTCGCACCCCGAGCGGTCGCATCGTGACGCCCTACTACGGAATGTAGTTGGCCATCGCCTACGATCGGGGCGTGCGACGCGTGTTCAGCGGCCTGTTCGTCGGCCTGGTCGACCGGCTCCCGATGCCGAGCCTCGGCGTGCAGCGGGCGATCGCCGTCGCGGTGATCCTGACCCAGGGCGGCATCGCGGTCACCGGCGCGATCGTGCGGGTCACCGCGTCGGGCCTGGGTTGCCCCACCTGGCCGCAGTGCTTTCCCGGCAGCTTCACTCCCGTCCCGCATGCCGAGGTCCCGGGCATCCACCAGGCCGTCGAGTTCGGCAACCGGTTGATCACCTTCCTGGTCGTGCTCACCGCCGCGCTGGCCGTGCTCGCGGTGGTGCGGGCCCGGCGGCGCCGCGAGGTCCTCGTCTACGCCTGGCTGATGCCGGCGTCGACCGTCGTGCAGGCGGTGATCGGCGGCATCACCGTGCTGACCGGCCTGCTGTGGTGGACCGTCGCCATCCACCTGCTGGCCTCGATGACGATGGTGTGGGTGGCGGTGCTGCTCTACGTGAAGATCGGCGAGCCCGACGACGGGGTGGTCGAGCGCACGGTGCCGAAGCCGTTGCGGCAGTTGACGTTGCTGAGCGGGGTGGCGCTGGCCGCGGTCCTCGTGACCGGCACCCTGGTGACCGGTGCGGGTCCGCACGCCGGGGACAAGAGCATCGACGCGCCGGTGCCGCGCCTCGAGGTCGAGATCGTCACCCTGGTGCTGGCGCACGCGACGCTGCTGGTGGCCTACCTGTCGCTGCTGGTGGCGCTGGTCTTCGGCCTGCGCGCGGTCGCGGCGCCCCGCCGCGTGATGCGGCGCCTCGCCGTGCTGCTGGCCCTCGTCGCCGCGCAGGCACTGGTCGGCCGGGTCCAGTACGCGCTCGACATCCCCGCCGCACTGGTGGCGGTGCACGTCGCCGGCGCCGCGGCGTGCACGGCGGCCACCGCCGCGCTATGGGCGTCGATGCGACAGCGGACCCAGCCCGAACCGGTCGAGGGCGGCCTCGACGCCGACGACGAAATCGCGCTGACGGCGGTCCCTGGTGTCGGGGTCCAGCTGCCGCCAACCCAGTGACGGCTCCACCAGTTCGAGTTCCAGCAGCCGTGGGTCGTCGATCCCGCCGATGACGTCGGCGCGGGCGTAGAGGAAATCCCCCGGCGCTACGTCCAGTTCGGCCGCGGCGGCTGCCAGCGCGGCGTATCCGACGTCCCAGAGCTCGTGGTCGGGGTCGGCCGGCGCCAGGGACTCCTCGGCGAAGGTGCCCGTCTCGTCGAGCACCGGTGGCCGGGCGGCGGGCAGCAGCGGCGCCTTGGTGAAGGCGTGCGACGCGCGTCCACCGAGGAACACCAGCGCCGTCTCGCCGCGTTCGATCCGGGCGTCGTACGGCTGGACCAGCACGGTGGAGCCGGCGCCGTGCAGCGCCTCGGCGTGTGCGCG
>NZ_JAUMSQ010000033.1:0-9150 GCF_030519285.1 Mycolicibacterium arseniciresistens | reverse complement strand
CCGGGCGGCCCCGCGCCCGCCGGGGCGCCTCCGCCGGGTCGACGTCGCTGCTCACACCGGCAGCCTACGGACTATTTTTCGCCGGTCGGCAAAAAAGGCCGCGAAACATCGGTGCGCGCCCTAATCTGAGCGAGTGCCAAACACCTATCGCGTCGTCCAGTGGACGACTGGAAACGTCGGGAAGAGCTCGGTCGCGGCGATCGCGCGGAACCCGCACCTCGAACTCGTCGGCTGCTACGCCTGGTCGGCCGAGAAGGCCGGTCGCGACGTCGGCGAACTCTGCGGCATCGAACCGCTCGGCGTCACCGCCACCAACGACGTCGGCGAACTGCTCGCCCTGAAGCCGGACGTCGTCGTGTACAACCCGATGTGGATCGACGTCGACGAGCTGGTGGGCATTCTCGAGGCCGGTGTCAACGTGGTGGCGTCCGCGTCGTTCATCACCGGACGCAATCTGGGCGACGGCCGCGACAAGCTCGAGAAAGCCTGCCAGAAGGGCGGATCGACGCTGTTCGGCTCCGGCGTCAGCCCCGGCTTCGCGGAACTGCTCGCGATCGTGGCGGCCACCGCCTGCGACAGGGTCGACAAGATCATCATCGCCGAGTCCGCGGACACCACGCTCTACGACTCCCCCGACACCGAGCGCCCCACGGGATTCGGCACCGCGATCGACGATCCGAACCTGCAGCCGATGGCCGAAAAGGGCACCGCGGTGTTCGCCGAGGCGGTGCAACTGGTCGCCGACGCGATCGGCGTCGAGCTCGACGAGATCAAGTGCGTGCCCGAATACGCCCAGACCACAGAGGATCTGGTGATGGCATCGTGGACCATCCCGGCCGGTCACGTCGCGGGTGTCGCCGCCAGCTGGCAGGGCATCGCCGGCGGCAGGACCGTCGTGGACATCAACGTGCGGTGGAAGAAGGGCCAGACGCTGGAGCCCGACTGGCAGCTCGACGCGGACGGCTGGAAGATCACCATCGAGGGCAGGCCCACGGTCAACATGCAGGTGGGATTCCTGCCGCCGCAGGACATGATCGAGAACGCCAAGACGATCGAGGACTTCTTCGTGCTCGGGCACATCATGACCGCGATGCCGCCGATCCACGCGATCGCTGCGGTGGTCGCCGCGGCGCCCGGCATCGCCACCTACAACGACCTGCCGCTGAATCTTCCACGCGGGGTGGTGCCGACGGCCTGATCCGTCTCAGCCCGGCCCGGCCAGCTCGATTCCGGTCGCCGCCCGCACCGCGGCACCACGGGCGGTGCCCGACTGGTCGGCCTTCTTGAGCTGTGCGGGGAAGGTGACGCCCCCGAGCCGGCGTTGAAGGGTCTTCACCGGGATCATCAGCTCGCGCCAGGCGTCCGGGATCGCCAGTTCGAGTGGGACGTCCGACAGGTCCTGCTCGAGGAGGAAGGCGTATGCGGTCAGTTTCCCGTCGGTGGCTGCGGCGACCACCTTCCAGTACCGAACCGGGATCTGCACGCGCACCGGACCGTTCGGGCCCTCCCCGAGGAAGATCGGGTCATCGGCCGCGAGCACCGGACCGGCGAACACCGACACCCGGCCGGTGCCTGCCTGCTTGGCGATCAGGTTCTCCAGTGCGCCCCAGTTCTTCGCCTTGGCCTGGTTGAATCCTGCGACCTGCGGTGTGCAGTTCGTGATGTGGAAGGTGTCGCCGTTGGCGTCGCGCACCTCCTGGTAGCTCGAACCCCACGCGGCGTCCTCCCGCCGCACCACGTGCCCGCGGTCGAAGGCGCCGCGATCCTTGGTGAAGAACCGGTCGGTGAGCTGGAACTCGGCGGGCACCCGCGGATCGACGAACCACAGCTCGATGTCGTTGCGGCCCAGCCCCGACAGCCCCTTGCGGGAGTAGTCCCCCGGCTCGGGTTCCTTTGCCGCCGGCGAGAAGTCGGCGTTGCACGCGGTGAACGCGGCGAGCCGGCGGCGCTTGTCCATCACGACCGAGAAGTGGTGGTACGGGATGTAGGGCGTGCCGTCCTGCAGGCTCACGACGTTCGCGGGGTCGGCGGGCGCGGGTGGCGGCAGCTCCAGACCGTCGAGAAACGCACTGTCGTAACCGGTCCGGTTGCTGTAGTCGGTGTCGTGGTGTGGCGCCACCATCGCCTCGGTCGCGAAAGGGCTCGGGTCGGAGGCGGCCGTGGACGCGGCCACCGGGGCGCCGGCGATCCGCACTGTCACCTCGATCGGGATGTCGTAGCGGACGGTCAGCTGCTCGGGCACGTCAGTCCGCGCCGGTGCGGGCGCCTCGGCGCCGGTCCGCTGCCACCAGGCGTCCCACTCACCGGCCGAGGGCGCGGGCCGGCCTGCGAAGGACACCCCGCTGTCCACCACCCGCCGGTCCTCGGCGAGGTCGCAGGCCGGCACCGCGTAGTTCTCCTTGAGGTAGATGCCGGCGAAGTGCAGCGCCACCACGTGGCCGGTGCGTACGTCGATGACCGCCGAACCGGAGTTGCCGCCGAGCGTCGAGCTGTCGTGGGTGCCGACGTCGACACGCTTGCCGAAGCTGGTGGTCGGCGCGCGGCCCCTGATCTTCCCCGGCTGCAGCCGCTTGACGTTGTACACGCCGCGGAACACCTTGTGCTGCACGGCGGGGTCGTTGCGTGGGTCGAAAGCCGGATAGCCGACGCATGCGATCTCGCGGTCGATGAGATCCGCCGGGTCGTCCAGTGACAGCTGCAGCACCGGATGCCGCGCGGCCAGGCCGTCGACCCGCAGCAGCGCCATGTCCCAGTAGGGGTGGATCATCGCGACGCCGAGGATGTCGAGCGCGATCGAGGCGCCGCTGCCCGCCTCGTGGGCGAAGTCGACGTCCGGGCTCATGCCGGGCAGGAAGCGCAGGTCGTGGACTCCGAGGCCGGACGTGAACAGCTCCGCCACATGGCGATTGGTCATCAGCAGTCCCTCGCCCGCGACGAAGGCGGTGCCGCCGTAGGGCAGCGAGGGGTGCCCGGGCAGGTCGACGCGCCCGATCGACGACAGCGTCGACTTGATCGCCGCGTGCAGCGCCGGATCGGTGTCGAGGTGCTGCCAGAGTGGGTCCTCGATGGTGAAGTCCCCGCCGACGACGTCGATGGCCGGACGGAGTTCGGGCAGCACGATGGCCTCGAGGGCGAATTCGCCGTCGGGCCCCAGATCCTGGTGGTGCGCCAGCCGGTCGACGGCCTCTGCGCCCCTCGGATCACTCAGCGAGCCGGCCAGATTCGGCGTGAGGCCTTCGTGGAAGGTCTCCGGTGTGTCGTCGGGAGCCAGCTGCCCGATGACCGTGCGCAACCTGTCGAGTTTGTCCACGTTGCCAGCCTGCGCGAACCGGGCGGGACGGGACAGGGTAGTCGGCTACCTCACCCGGGTGTCGGCGGTGTGCTGAGGGTGGGGCCGAACACCGGGCTCTTCTCCACGTCGAGGACGGCGGCCGTCAATGTCGCCTGGGCCGGTCCGACGACCGTGACGTCCTTCATGAACCGCGCCTCGCGGCCGCGCACGGTGAAGGTGCCGTCCTGTGGTTCGCGCCCACCGCTAACCCGGTAGTGCACCTGCAGCTCCTGCTCGGGCAGCGGGCGCACGCCGATGTACTTCGGCTCGATCGTGTAGGTGTAGAGGCACTCCTGCGGCTGAGGGCAGTCCCGCCCGGTCACCGTGACGCCGACGGTGAACTCGTTGGCCGCGGGCACCGGCGGTGCGACCGATGCCGGCGGGGTCCGCGGCGCGGCGGGGGTGGCTGCCTGGTCGTCGGCGGCGAACAGGATGTAGGTCCCGACCCCGATGCCGCCCACCACGATGGCGATCAGCGCGGCGCCTGCCGCGCCCCTGCGGATGGTGTCCGCCCAGGCGCTCAGTGCCATCGGCGGGCCGTCACTCGGTCACCCGGTTGCCGTGTTCGTCCCAGTTGGCGGCGACCTTCTTGCTCGGCTGCACCCGCGGCGGTTCGCCCGGCATCTTCGGGTAGCTCGGCGGGTAGGGCAGGTCGCCGAGACCGCGGTCCTCGTCGGCGGCCACCATGTCGAGCAGTTTCTGCAGTGAGTGCGCCGTCTCGTCGATGCCCGCCCACGGGTCGGGTCGGCCGGCCACGAAGTCGGGCACTGTCGCGATCGTGTAGTCGTCGGGGTCGGCATCGGCCAGCTCGTCCCACGTCAGCGGTGTCGACACCGTCGCGATCGGGGTCTTGCGCGCCGAGTACGCCGAGGCGAACGTGCGGTCGCGCGCGTTCTGGTTGTAGTCGATGAACACCCGCTCGCCGCGGTCCTCCTTCCACCAGGATGTGGTGACGTCGTCCGGTGCGCGTCGTTCGACCTCGCGGGCCAGCGCGATGCCGGCGCGGCGGACGGCGACGAAGTCCCAGCTGTTCTCGATGCGCAGGAAGATGTGCACGCCGCGGCCGCCGGACGTCTTGGGGTAGGCGGTGAGCCCGAGTTCGTCGAGCAGCGGTTTGAGGACGCCGACGGCGACCGCGCTCGCCTCCTTGAAGCCGGTGCCCGGCTGCGGGTCGAGGTCGATGCGCAGTTCGTCGGGGTGCTCGGTGTCGGGGCAGCGCACCTGCCACGGGTGCAGGGTGACGGTGCCCATCTGCGCGGCCCACGCGATGGCCGACGGGTGGGTGACCTTCAGCGCGTCGGCCGTGCGGCCCGACGGGAAGGTGACGGTGCACGTCTCGAGGTAGTCGGGATGCTTCTGCGGCACCCGTTTCTGGTAGATCTCCTCGCCTTCGATGCCGTCGGGAAACCTCTGCAGATGCGTCGGCCGGTCCCGCAGGACGGCGACCATGGGACCGGCAATCGACCGGTAGTAGTCGAACAACGCCCCCTTCGTGCCCTTGGCGCCCAGCTTCGGGAAGTACGGCTTGTCGCGGTTGGTCAGTCGGACCTTGACACCGTCGACGTCGATCTCCTCTGCGGGAGTGGGCATCAGGACTCCAGTACGTCGTAGAGGTCGTAGGTGAGCGGCGCGTCGAGCTGGTCGAAGGTGCAGCTGCGCGGATCGCGGTCGGGCCGCCACCGGACGAATTTCACCGCGTGCCTGAAGCGTTGACCGGCGTCGCCGTTGCCCTCCATCTGGTCGTAGTGCACTTCGCAGACCCGTTCCGGCCGGACGGGGATCCAGCGCTTGTCGGCGGCCGAGTTCCACCGGCTCGGATCGCCTTCACGCACGTCGTCACCCTCCCGCAGCGGTTCCAGTTCGGCCAGCAGCCGGATGCGGTCCTTCGTGCTGAACGACGCTGCGCCGCCGACCATCTGCAGTTCGCCGTCGTCACGGTACAGGCCGAGCAGCACCGATCCGACGCCTTCGCCACTCTTGTGGATGCGGTATCCCATTGCGACGCAGTCGGCGTCGCGGGCGTGCTTGACCTTGACCATCTCCCGCTTGCCGGGCAGGTACGGACCGTCGAGCCGTTTGGCGATCACGCCGTCGAGCCCGGCGCCCTCGAAGGTGTCCAGCCACTGGGCGCCGGTCTGCGGGTCCTCGGTGGTGCGGGTGACGTGGCACCACTGCTTCTCGTGCACGGCGTCGGCCAGCGCCTGCCTGCGGATTCGGAAGGGCTCCTTGGTGAGCAGTGTGTCGCCGACGGCGAGGGCGTCGAATCCGATGAAGTGCGCCGGGGTCTGCTCGGCCAGTAGCTTCACCCGCGACACCGCCGGGTGGATGCGTTGCGACAGCGATTCCCAGTCCAGCCGGATCCGGCCGCCGATCTCGCGGGGCACCACGATCTCACCGTCGAGCACGCAGCGCTCGGCCACTTCGTCGCGCAGCGCCACCGCCAGTTCGGGGAAGTACCGGCCGAGGTCCTTGCCCGAGCGGGACTGAAGGACGATCTCGTCACCGTCACGGAAGACCAGAGCGCGGAAACCGTCCCACTTCGGCTCGTAGGACCACACGCCCGCGTCGGCCGGCACCGTGGCCTGCGCCTTGGCCAGCATCGGCTCGATCGGGGGCTGAACGGGTAGCTGCACGGTTCCCATAGTCGTGCAGACCGCATGCGCCGGGCAATGTCATCGACACCTCGGCGCAGGTTCAGCGGCGCGGGGTGATCCGGATCGGCAGCGAGTCGATCCCGATACCGACGTTGTGCACCGGTCCGCCGCCGGACCACACCGGCGGACCGGCGAGCTCGACGTCGTAGCCGGCCGCGATCTCCCCGAACACCACCTGCACCTCCTTGCGGGCGAGGTTGGCGCCGAGGCAGTAGTGCACGCCGCCGCCGCCGAAGGACACGTGCGGGTTGGGGAACCGGTGGACGTCGAACCGGAAGGGGTCGTCGAAGACGGACTCGTCGCGGTTGCCCGACGGGTACCAGAGCAGCACGCGGTCACCCGCCTGGACGTTCGCATCGCCGATGGTCACATCGACGGTGGCGGTCCGACCGAAGAAGATGACCGGGCTCGACCAGCGGATGGCTTCGTCGGCGGCGGTGGCGCAGAGGTCGGGGCTCGTCCGCAGTTCGTCGAGCTGGGCGGGATCGTCGAGCAGCTCGATGAGTCCCTGCGCCAGCGCGTTGCGCGTGGTCTCGCTGCCGGCGATGGCCAGGATGAGGAAGAACATCTCGAGTTCGAAGCCGTCGAGCTGACCGGCCAGCTTGGTCCAGACATCGTCGGTCGGGTTGGCCCGCTTGTCGGCGGTGAGCCGCTGCGCGTACTCGAAGAGTTCGACCTGGAATCCGAGCCGATCCTCGTCGGAGTAGCCGTTGTACGGGTTGCCCGACTTGAGGAGGTGGTCGACCCGCTCGAACACCCAGGGCCGGTCGGTCTCGGGGATGCCCACGATGTCGGCGATGAGGTGCATCGGGACCTGATAGGCGATGTCGCGGACGAAGTCGCACGTGTCCCCCGCCGCCGCCGCGAGGATGTCCGCGGTCCGGGCGGCGATGCGCTGCTCGAGCCTGCCGATCATGCGCGGGGTGAACTCCGAGGTGATGATCCTGCGCATCTCGGCCTGGTCCGGCGGATCCATCGACACCAGGGTCCGGCCTGAGGACAGCAGCGGGTCGGCCGCCATCATCGGGCCGCCGGCGGCCTCGAAGGTCTTCCAGTCGCGATTGACCTGCTGGATCTCGTGGTGGGTGACGATCGACCAGAACGGGATCGACGGGATCGAGGGACGACCCTCGACGGCCAGGTGGCGGTGCACCGGCCCGCGTCGGCGCAACTCGGTGAAGACCTCGTGCGGGAAGCCCGCCGTATAGAGCTGCGGATCGGTGAGGTCGACGTCCAGGATCTCGGTCACGCCTGCTCCTCGGTGAACGGGTCGGGTGAGCAGGACCGGACGGCCTGCCGAATCAGTGCGCGGACCGCCGATTCGTCAGCGGCTTCGCCGAGCAGGAGGCGCCGGTACACGAGCCCGCCGGCGAGCATGTCGACGAGTGCGTCGGCGTCGGTCGAGGGCGGGACGTCGCCGCGCAGGCGTGCCCGTTCCACCGCGTCGAGCACCGGCTGGCGGCACCGCCCCGCGAAGGTGCGGACGATCGACCGGATCGAATCGTCGGTGGTCGCCTCGGCGAGCAGCGCAGGCAGCAGTGCTGCGAGTTCGGGCTGGGTGAGCATGTCCGCGATCGGGAGCGTGGCGGCGAACAGGTCGTCGACGAAGGATCCGGTGTCCACCGAATCGGACGGCGCGGTGATGGACACCGCAACGAACTGGACGAGCTCGCTCTTGCTGCGCCAGCGGCGGTAGATCGAGCCGCGGCCGACACCAGCTCGGGTGGCGATTCCCTCGATGGTCGCGCCGCCCCAACCCTTGGCCGCGACCTCGGCGACGGTCGCGTCGACGATCACCGCGTCCAGCCGGTCGTCGCGGGGACGGCCCCGCCGGGCTCTGCGCTCGATCGGCGGGTTGATCGTCGCTGCGGTTCCCGGCATCTGGTAATACTGAACCGGGTAGTTCCGGAAATCAAGCGTCTCGTAATACCGGCGGCATTCCGGACCGACGACGGCGAGAATGGTCCGATGCAGCTGCCCGTCCAGCCGCCGGTGCGGCCGATGCTCGCAAAGTCGGTGCCGGCGATCCCGCCCGAGGCGATGTACGAGCCCAAATGGGACGGCTTCCGGTCGATCTGTTTCCGCGACGGCGACGAGGTGGAATTCGGCAGCCGCAACGAACGGCCGATGACGCGCTACTTCCCCGAACTGGTCGCGGCGGCCACGGCCGAACTCCCCGCACGGTGCGTGGTCGACGGCGAGATCGTCATCGCCACCGGCTCGGGTCTCGACTTCGAGGCGCTGCAGCTGCGCGTGCATCCCGCCGCGTCGCGGGTGCGGATGCTCGCCGACACGACGCCGGCGTCGTTCATCGCGTTCGATCTGCTCGCGCTCGGCGATACCGACTACACCGGGCGGCCGTTCAGTGAGCGCCGCGTGGCCCTCGTCGACGCCCTGGCCGGATCGGGACCGTCGATCCACGTCACGCCGGTCACCACCGACCTCGCCACGGCACAGCGGTGGTTCGACGAGTTCGAGGGCGCCGGCCTGGACGGGGTGATCGCCAAACCGCCGGACGTGACGTATCAACCGGACAAACGCGTCATGTTCAAGATCAAGCACCAGCGCACCGCGGACTGCGTGGTGGCGGGGTACCGGCTGCACAAGTCGGGCGACGATGCGATCGGATCCCTGATGCTCGGGCTGTACGACGGCGACGGCGGTCTCGCGTCCGTCGGCGTCATCGGCGCCTTCCCGATGGCCACCCGCCGGACGCTGTTCACCGAGCTGCAGCCTCTGGTCACCAGCTTCGACGGCCATCCGTGGAACTGGGCCGCCCACATGGAGGCCGGCACCCCTGGGCGCAACGCCGGCTCACGCTGGAATTCCGGCAAGGATCTGTCGTTCATACCCCTGCGCCCCGAGCGCGTGGTCGAGGTCCGCTACGACCACATGGAGGGCCAGCGCTTCCGGCACACCGCGCAGTTCAACCGCTGGCGTCCCGATCGGGACCCGCGTTCATGCACCTACGACCAGCTCGAGCGGCCGGTCACGTTCGATGTGGCCGATATCGTTCCCGGTCTGGGTGCAGTCGGTTCTTGAGTAACGCCGGGCCGCAGGTGATCCGCTGGTGGGGTCGCTTGACCAGGATGTTCAGTTTTCCCGGGGCTGGTGGTGCGGTCGAGCGGTACTGGCCCCCGCTGGGGGTGACGAACTGCGCGGTGT
>NZ_JAUMSQ010000329.1:0-8912 GCF_030519285.1 Mycolicibacterium arseniciresistens | reverse complement strand
GGCCCCCGCGGCCGCGCCCTCGATCCGGGCGGCGTCGGCGTCGTCGGCTCCGCCCCGCCGGCAGGTCAGCCAGGGTGCGCAAGCGGACACGTCGTCCCATGAACCGGCACCTCAGCCGCCGAGCCCGCCCGATTCCTCCCCACAATTCCAGCAGCACGGATACCAGTGGCAGCAGCCCTGGCGCGACACGACTCGGCGCGACTGGGACTGGCGTTCGTTCCGTTCGCAATTCGAGCACTCGGAGCACTCGGAGCCCCGGCACACCGACCACGATTCGTCACGCACCCACGACGACCGGCAATCCGAAGGGCGGAACTCCTGACTGTCAACACACCCGGGAATCGACACCCCCGGCGGTCGCTCCCCTCGATTCTCCGGGAGAGGCGCAAAACTGCAGGTAGGCTTCCGGGCCATGGCCAGGAAGGGCCGGATCGACGCGCGGCTCGCAACGCAGGTGCTCGTGCTGCAGTTCGCGGTGGTGGCGATCACCTTGGTCGTCGCGTTCGTGATGTTCGCCGTACTCGGTCACCAGGAGCTTCGCCAGGAGTACGGCCTGCGCGCGCTCGACATGGCGCGCGTGCTCGCCGCAGCGCCCGCGGTTCGGGCCGACGTCACCGCGATCGACGGGCAGCCGGGGCCGCTGGTGCCCTCGGCACTCGCTGCAGGCCCTCTGCAGACCGTCGCCACCCAGGTTCGGCAGCGCACCGACATGCTCTTCGTGGTCATCACCAACGACGAGGGCCTGCGACTGGCGCATCCGGACGTCGCCGAGTTGGGCAAGCGGACGAGCAGCGACCCGTCCGAAGCACTCGCCGGCCGCGAGGAGGTGGAACACGAGACCGGCACGCTCGGCCCCTCGGTGCGGGCGAAAGTTCCCATCTACGCGCCGAATTCGCAGCGGGTGGTCGGCGAGGTCAGCGTCGGGGTGTCGACGAAGGCCGTGCATGAACAGCTGTGGAGCAACCTGCGCGCCTCGGCGCTGCTGGGTGGCGTGGCCCTGCTGCTCGGCGCCGTGGGATCCGTGCTCCTCGCTCGCCGCTGGCGCTCGCTGACGCTGGGACTGCGGCCCACAGAGATGGCCGAGATGGTCCGGGTCCAGGCGGCGGTGCTGCACGGCATCGGCGAGGGCGTCGTCGCCGCGGATGCCGATTGGCGGACGGCGTTCGTCAACGACAAGGCCCGCCGACTGCTGGGAATCGGCGACGCACGGGGCCGGCCCGTGACCGACATCGGCCTGACCCCGCGGGTGCTCTCGGTGTTTCGCGCCGCGGACCCCACGCCCACGTTGGCCACGGTCGGGGAGCATGTCGTCGTGGTCTCCGCCAGGCCCGTCGAACGCAACGGGCGCAACCTCGGCACCGTCCTGGTGGTGCGGGACCGCACCGACGTCGAATCGCTGACCCGCCAGCTCGACGCCGTGCAGCTGATGAGCAGCGCGCTTCGCGCTCAGCGCCACGAATTCGCGAACCGGCTGCACCTGCTCAACGGCCTGCTGCACTCCGGACACACCGACGAGGCGGCGAGTTATGTCGAGGAGCTGCTCGGCACCGGACCACTGGGCTCGGCGGTGCCGGGAATGGACGCAGTGCGTGACCCGTACCTGCAGGCATTCCTCGCCGCGAAGGCAGCGGCCGCACGCGAAGCGGGTGTCACGCTCACGATCGGTGAGAACACCTGGGTCAGCGGACGGTTGGAGCTTCCGGTCGACGTCACCACGGTGCTCGGCAACCTGGTCGACAACGCCATCGACGCGACGAGGAGCGCCACAGGGGCGGTCAAAGAGGTCGAAATCGAACTGCTGCAGGAGCATTCGACGCTTCACATCACCGTCGCGGACAGCGGCTCCGGGGTGGATCCCGAGTTCGTCGACCGGCTCTTCGTCGAAGGCACCACCACCAAACCCGATTCGGGCATCCCCGGCGGCCGCGGCATAGGGCTGGCGCTGTCCCGCCAGCTCAGCCGGGCACTCGGTGGCGAGCTGCGGCTGTCGAGCGCCGGTGACCCCGCCGCCCGGCTGTGCGGCGCAGAGTTCATCGCCCGGCTGCCGGGAGTCATGATTGAGGAGGAGGCACAGTGGACGGCCCAGAATTGACGGTCCTGGTGATCGACGACGACTTCCGTGTCGCGAACATGCACGCCGAGATCGTCAAGGCGCTGCCGGGATTCACCGTCGTCGAGACGGTGACCACGCTGGCGGCCGCGGGCCGAGTCGGCCCTGTGGACCTCGCCCTGGTCGACGTGTACCTGCCCGACGGGTCGGGCGTCGACTTCGTGCGTCAGCTGGCCGGTGACGCGATGATGCTCACCGCCGCCACCGAGGCGCACACGGTGCGGGCCGCGATCGCCGCGGGCGCGCTGGGCTATCTGGTCAAGCCGTTCCCGCCGACCGAGTTGGCCGCCCGGCTGGCCGGTTACGCGCGGTATCGCCGGATCCTCGCGGCCCAGACGCTGAGTCCCGCGGCGATCGATGCGGCCATCGACGCGCTGCGGCCGAAGATCGCGCCGCCACCGCAATCCACGGCACCCCAGTCCCCCACCAGGAAACTCGTGTTGCAGGCCTTGCATGGTGCCGAACACCCGTTGTCCGCGGCGGAGGTGGCGGATGTGACAGGGGTGTCCAGGGCGACGGCGCAGCGCTACCTGGCGACGCTCACCGGTGCCGGCGAGGTGACGGTCGGGCTTAGGTACGGCACCACCGGTCGTCCCGAGCAGGAGTTCACTGCGGCGGCCGAGCGACCGCCGCGGCCTCGGCGCTGACGCCGCAACGGCGCTCAGTACGCGTCGTGCAGCCGCATCCACTCGTACGGCGGCTGCTGCGGCCATCCTTGCGGGGAGACCTCCCATGACTCCTGGCGGCCGTAGGCGGTCAGGTCGAGCAGGTCGAACACCACCATGAACGGCTCCTCCCCCCGGCGGTAGGTGCTCCAGGTGTGGAACACCCGGTCACCGTCGCGCAGGAAAGCGCTGATCGCATGGCGCTCCTCCCCGTCGACCGTCGCCTCGAAGTCCTCGTTGAAGGTCGACGTCCCCGACGACACCCACGGCAGATCCCAGCCCATCCGGTCTCGGAAGGCCAGCAGCTTGCCCACGGGCGCGCGGGAGATCAAGACGAGTGACGTGTCTTTCGCGTGCAGGTGCGACAGCGGGCCGATGTGGTCGGCCATCATCGAGCAGCCGGCGCAGCCCTCGTCCCAGTCCGGCCCGAACATGAAGTGCTGCACGATGAGCTGGCGTCGCCCGTCGAACAGGTCGAGCAGCGACACCGGTCCGCTCTCGGTGTCGAACAGGTAGGGCTCGGTGATCTCGACCATCGGCAGCCGCCGGCGGGCAGCGCTGACCTCGTCCTTGTGCCGGGTCAGCTCCTTCTCCCTGACCAGCAGCTCGGCGCGGGCCCGCTGCATTTCGCGCGGGAGACGATGGGCGGCAACGCCGACGGCCCGGTCACGCGAAGACCCCCACCGCATCAGCGACCCGGCGCAGCTGATCGATGTCGCTGCTCGTCGGGATCAAATGCACCTCGTCGGTGCCGATGTCGGCGAATCTGCCGAGCACCTCGACGAGTTCACGCTCTGTGCCTGCGAACCCGGTGGTCGGCGCCATCGCGTCGACGTACTCGGCCGGAATCCAGTTCATGTAGCGCCGCAGGTGGCGGTGCACCTGTCCGCGCGCACCGTCGTCGTCGCCGATCGCGAACCAGAACGACGTGCCCAGATGCGGCGCCGGCTTGCCGGCCTGGGCCCACGCACCGCGCGCGACGTCGTACAGTTCGCGCTGCTTGTCCAGATCCATGTCGAGCGTGATGCCGGCCAAGCCGCGCGCCCATGCCGCGGCGCTGCGCACGGTCTTCGGACCGATGCTGCCGACCAGCAGTTCGGGTCCGCCGGGCTGCACCGGCGGCGGCCCCACCGGCAGCACGGAGTCGGTGACCTTTTCCCCGGCCCACACCCGCTTCATCACCGCCACGCGCCGCGCCATCTCGCGCATCGTCTGGGTCGCGGGATCCGCGCCGGCGGCCACGTAGTCCTCGTGGCGACCGCCCACGCCGATGCCGACCGTCAGGCGACCGCCGCACAACATGTCACCGGTGGCCAGTCCCTTGGCGAGCATCACGGGATCGTGCAACTGGGGCACCACGACCGTGGTCACCAACCGCACCCGGTCGGTCCAGGCCGCCAGGGCGCCGAGCAGGGTCAAGCTGTCCGGATTGTCGAACGCGATGCGCTCGCCCCAGCACAGCGACGAGAACGGCCCACCGTCGATCACCCGGGCCCAGGCACGCAGTTGGGCCGAATCGAGGTTCGGCTCCATCACCGGCATGGTCATCCCAATCCGCACGCGGCGATTCTGGCACGGGTGGCAGCATCCAGGACATGGCAATCGACGCAACGACCATCGGGCACATCCGGCTCACCGTGACCGACATCGACCGCTCACGGCAGTTCTACGAGCAGGTGTTCGACTGGCCGGTGGCCGTGGAGATGCCCGCCGATGCCGACACGGCGACCCGGGAACGGCTGCACTTCCTGTTCGGCGGCGTCCTCTACCGCGTCGGCGACCTGCTGATCGGCCTGCGGCCCGTCGGCACCGACCGGTTCGACGAGGACCGCACCGGCCTCGACCACCTGGCGCTGCGGGTGTCCGGCCGCGACGCGCTGGACCGCGCGGCTGCTCACCTGGATGCGCTCGGCATCGCCCACGAGCCGGTCAAGGCCATCGGGCACGGCTGGATCCTGGAGTTCCGCGACCCCGACAACATCGCGCTGGAGCTGATCGCCGAGGCGTAGGTCAGCGCCGCAACCCGGCGACCGTCAACAGGTGTGGCCGGCGCAGGACCAGGCCCGCCCACAGCAGCACACCGACGTACACGGCGAACAGCGTGTGGGAGAACAGCGGCGCCTCGACCCGCATGTTGGCGGTGACCGCGCCACCGAGGTATGCGGTGATGCCGAGTGCGCCGAGCACGGCGGTCCGCGGAATCGCCCACACCGCAACGCAAATCGTCAACACGATGCCCATCACCAGCGTCTGCCCCTGCGGGAAGCCCAGCATGGCCGTGCCCTCTTCGGCCTGCGACGCACCCGCGAGCTTGCCGAGTGCGTCGAACACCAGGAACGCCCCGACGAGGACGCTGATCGCGATCCCGGCGCGCCGGGCCGCCCTGCTGCCTGCGGCGTCGACGGTGTTGTGCTGCGGTGATGATGCGGTGACGGTCATGGTGTGCCCCTCGGAGTCCGGCCTGATGTGTGACAGGGCAGACCGGACTCCGCCGCGAAACTCATCGGTGCGGGGGTTTCCCCCCGCCGGATCAACGGGGAAACACTGTGTCGCCCGCCGCCGCGACTCCATAGGTTTGAGGACATGGTCGCAGTCACCTCGAGCCCACCGCCGGCGCCGCTCGCCGCCGGTGAGAGCACCGGACCCACCGCCTCCGACGTCACGCCGGCCGTCCGCCACCTGGGTGTGACGGCGACGGCGTCGATGATCACCGGCGCCGCGATCGCCCTGGTGTGGTTCTGGATTCCGCTCGCGATCCTGGTCGTCGGCGTCTCGTCGATCCCGTCCGGCATCGGATTCGTGCTCGCCGCAGTCGTCTTCATCTACCTGATGCGCGGTGTCCAACACATCGAACGGCTGCGCAGCGAGGCGGTGTTCGGCCTGGGCATCGGCGTGGCAGCGCGCAATCTGTCGCACTACACCGGATTCGTGCGCTGGCTGCACCAGCAGTGGCTCGACATCAGCAGCGCCCGGTTCTGGAAGAGCGTGGCACACCACTATCTGCGGATGGCCTACGACATGCTGGCCGTCGGCGCCGCATTCGCCCTGACCGCCTTCGCCTTCCTGGCGCCGCCGGCGGCGATGGCCGTCAGCGCGAGCGACGACGACGCCGGCCTGCCGTTCCTGTCGCCGGTGCTGGCGTGGCTGCTCGCCGCCGTCGCGGTGCTCGCCGCCGTCGCCATCCTGGTGTTCGCCCCCGCCCTCGACGCCAGGATCGACCGTTGGCTGCTGTCACCGTCACCGACCGCAGCGCTGCAACATCAGGTGAGTGCGCTGGCCGACGCCCGCTGGGGCGCGGTGTCCTCGGCGCAGACCGAGCGACACCGCATCGAGCGGGATCTGCACGACAGCGTGCAGCCGCGGCTGGTGTCGCTGGCGATGACGATCGGACTCGCGCAGACCAAGCTCGACGCCGATCTGCCCGCGGCCAAACAGCTCATCGCCGAGGCCCATGACGACGCCAAGAGCGCACTCGTCGAACTGCGCAACGTGGTGCGCGGCATCGCCCCCACGATCCTGTCCGATCGCGGGCTGGATGCTGCGCTGTCGTCGGTGGTGCAGCGGTCCGCTGTTCCGACCACGCTCGACCTGCAACTGCCCCGCCGGCTGCCCGATGAGGTGGAGGCGTGTGCCTACTTCGTGGTGGCCGAGGCGGTCACGAATGTCGCCAAACACTCGCAGGCCAGTCAGGCGGTCGTCACCGTCCGGCTCGACGAGTCGTCTGAGGAGTTGCACGTCAACATCTTCGACAACGGCCGCGGCGGCGCGGGCATCACCGCGGACGACAATGCCACCGGCCTGCGCGGCCTCGACGAACGGGTGCGCGCCGCCCGCGGCGTCTTCACCGTCACCAGCCCGGCGACCGGCCCCACCAACGTCACAGCGGTGCTGCCATGCGCATCGTGATCGCGGAGGACTCCGCACTGCTGCGCGCCGGCATCGAGCGCATCCTCACCGATTCCGGCCATGACGTCGTCGCAGGCGTGCCGGACGCCACCAACCTGCTGCGCCTGGTCAACGAGGAGCATCCCGACCTCGTCATCGTCGACGTGCGGATGCCACCCACCTTCACCGACGAAGGCATCCGCGCCGCCGCGCTGCTGCGCAGCCAGAACCCCGAGTCGCCGGTGCTGGTGCTGTCGCACTACGTCGAGGAACGGTATGCCGCCGAGCTGATCGCCTCGGACACCAAGGGATTCGGCTACCTCCTCAAGGACCGGGTGGCCGACGTGCCTGCCTTCCTTGACGCCGTCGACGTGGTGGGCAGCGGGGGCACCGTGCTCGACCCCGAGGTGGTGTCGCAGATCCTGGTGCGCTCGCACCGGCGCAGCGTGCTCGATCAGCTGACACCGCGCGAACTCGAGGTGCTGCAACTGATGGCCGAGGGCCGGACGAACTCGGCGATCGCCACCGCGCTGCACGTCTCGGTCGGCTCCGCCGAGAAGCACATCGCGTCGATCTTCACCAAGTTGAACCTGACGCCCGACGAGGGCGAGAACCGTCGCGTGCTGGCGGTGCTGCGCTACCTCGAGTCGTGACCCACCCGGAAGGACCCCGCGCATGACCACCATCGCTCCCCCGCCGCCCGCACCGGCCGGACCGCCACCGCCGATCACGCCGGGCGCACGCACCGCGTTGCGCGCCGCTCTGATCACCGTCGCCGCCGTCCTGGTGGTCGGCAGCGTGGTGGCGTTCGGGGTCACGGCCTGGGGTGTCAGCACGGTCCGAGTGATCGCCGACAGCCAGGCCCTCCCCGCCGCGATGCGCTCGCTCGTCGTCGACAGCGGCGAGGTGCCGGTCGCCATCCGCATCACCGCCGACCGGGCGGCCCGCGAACCCCGGGTCGATCTGCGACTGGTGAACACCAACCGCAGCGGCGAACACCGGCTCTCGGTGACAGGTGCAGGCGCCGAGCGGCGCGTGACGATCGAGGAGTCACCGTCGCCGATGCTGAAGTGGGCGCGCGGCGGCGAGATCACCGTCACGCTGCCGCCGGAACAGGCGCGCAGGCTCACCGTGCGCACCCAGCAGCGGACCGGCGTCGTGCTGGCGCAGGCCGATGTCGACCAGTTGATCGCCCGCACCGACGACGGGGCGGTCATTCTCAGCGGCGCCGCTCGCCGGATCGAGGTCCACACCGTCGACGGCGAGGTGGCCTCGCACCACCCGGTCTCGGTGCGGGAGAGATTCAGCGCCGGCACCTCCGACGGAGACATCGCGGTCGACTTCCGCGACACCGCACCGCGCGTCGTCGACGCGGTGAGCCGCAGCGGCGACGTGGTGATCGGCCTGCCCGGCCGCGGCCCCTACCTGGTGCGCACCCAGTCGGGTCAGTCGGCGACGGTCGCGGTGCCCGAGACCGACGATCCCGGCGCCGCGGTCGGCGATGTCACCGCGCGCTCTGACACCGGCGACGTGGTGATCGAGGAAGCCGACATCCACCACCGCTGAGTCCGCCCCGCAAACCGCAACAAGAGACCGGGCGACTCGCCGCCTGCGCCGCGGGCAGGTCGCCGCGGCGCATGGCACCGCCGGTCGTCGCGCTCCTTCGACGCACTGCGCTCCGGGCGATGACCTACCAATGCGGGCTTCTACCAGCCCGAATATCGACCCTGGCGTCAATTCATCTACGACTCGAGCCGCGTCTGAACTGCACGTGTTTTCCGGACAACCAACACGCCGCCGTGTCACGATAAGCGGCGTTACGTTCGCAACGGCAAACGCCGGGACGAGTCATTGGGTCCGCACGTGAGGAGCAGTGGATGGGTTGGGCGACGACTTCGGGGCTCCGCGGCGCGATGACCAGAGCAGGTGTGGTCCTTGCTGGCATCGGCATCGCCGCCGCCAGTGCGATGGGCACCGCGAACGCACAACCGAACCCGAACGATCCTGAATGCCAGGTGAAGCCGTGGCTGCCCAGGTGCCTCGACAACCCACCGGGACCCGACGATCCCGCACCGCCGCCACCTCCTCCCCCCGGTTCCGGCATCCCGACCGGGCCGGCGGACATCGCGTGCATCAGCCAGCCCACCAATCCGATCTGTGCCGGCGGCCCCTACGCTCCCCCGACACCACCACCTCCGCCTCCGCCGCCTGGCGCGCCGCCGCCACCACCTCCCCCACCGCCGCCGCCGGGC
>NZ_JAUMSQ010000328.1:0-1111 GCF_030519285.1 Mycolicibacterium arseniciresistens | reverse complement strand
CGCGGGCGCGGCGCGACCGGTACAGCCGGCCGCGGCCCTCGACGGTCTCCGACGCCCGCACCACGACGGGCATCCGCTCGGCGACGAGCGGTCCGATGCGGCGCGCCCTCCACACCGCGACCAGTGCGACCGCCAGACACAGTTGCAGCACGATCCAGGTGACGTGGTCGGGTATCAGCTCGAAAATCGTTGCGGTGCCCGATGATTCACCCTCGGGCTGCTGCGGGGCGTACCAGATGACCTGTGGACGGGAGCCGGCGAGGTTCATCGCCAGCGCGGCGTTGCCGCGGTCGCTCAGTGTTCCGTTGGTCATGAAATCCGCGGCGCCGACCACCGTGACGACGCGCCCGCCGTCCCGGTACCGCACGACGGCGCCGTCGTAGCAGCGGGTCAACGAGACGCCGTCGGCGGCGTCGTAGGTTTCGCTCACCCCGAGCCGCACGTCTCCGGCCACCACCGCCTCGCGCAGGTCGCAGTCGGGCTCGCCACCGAACGACGTGTCTTCTCCCGGTTCGACGCCGGGCGCGAGGGCATCCCGGGCCCGGGAGCCGGGCTCGAGCAGCAACCGGTCACCGGGCACCGCGGCGAGCCGGTCCATCAGTTCGTCGCCGACCTGAAAGGTCTGTGCCATGACGAGCAGGGTGCCGGGTGTGGCGGCGCGCTCCACGTCGGCCACGGTGTCGGCGACGGTGACGTCGACGCCCTGCTCACGCAGCAGCGTGACGAGCGCGCGGGCGCCGTCGGGTGACGTCGACCCGGCGTCCAGCCGGCCGCCGGGCCGGGGCGCGGTGAGATAGGTCCCGATCGTGGCGACCGCGACGATGACCACCAGGGCGAGAAGCACCCAGCGGCCGGTGCTCCAGCGCTGCCGGAGGGTCGGTTCCGTCGGGGTGGCCGTCATCGGACCCCGGCCCAGCCGCCGGCCGGCGCGGAATCGCCACCGGTGGACGAGGTGGCGTGTGTGCGCGAGCGCAGATGGTCGTCGAGGCCGGCGATCAGGCGGTACGCGGATTCGGTTCCCGGCCGTTCGCCGTAGGTGACGTCATTGAAAGCGGTTGCGGCCGAACCGAGTTCGGTGGCGAGGCCGGGCAGCGCGGCGCCGGCGTCCCTG
>NZ_JAUMSQ010000327.1:0-7807 GCF_030519285.1 Mycolicibacterium arseniciresistens | reverse complement strand
CGGTACGCGGATTCGGTTCCCGGCCGTTCGCCGTAGGTGACGTCATTGAAAGCGGTTGCGGCCGAACCGAGTTCGGTGGCGAGGCCGGGCAGCGCGGCGCCGGCGTCCCTGGCGAGCTCGGTGGCGGTGCGGCCCGGCACCGGTGCGAGGACGCCGGTCTGCTCGAGGTGGCGCGCGACGGCGCGCAGCCGGTGCCTGATCGCCGAGGCCCAGTCACCGGCGGCGGCGAACTGTTCGGCGGTCGCCCGGTGTTCGACGGCGCTGAGTTCCTGGCCGGCGAACAGCGGCTGCACGCCGCGGTTCGTGCGCAGCGTGCGCCGGGCGACCCGGAGTGCGACGAACAGCGCCACGACGAGCATCAGGATCAGCACCGAGATGGTGAACCAACCGCCGGGCACCGTGGAACCCTCGGCGGCGATGCGGTACAGCAGCTGGTCGAACCACTCGCTGAGCCGTTCGGTGAGCGACGGCCGGGGGTAGATCGGCTTGCCCAGTTCACGCTGGGCGGCGTCGTGCGCGGCGTCGCGGCCGATGTCTAACGCAGGCACGTCACCGTTGCCGGGTCAACCACAGGTGGTCCGTGGAGTCCTGCGGGGTGCCGGGCACGGCCGCCGCGCCGGTCTGCAGCACGAGGTCGAACGCCTCGCCGCGGATGCGCCGGTCGGTGTAGAGCAGGACGGTGACGCCCGCGGCGAACGGTGCGGTGAGGATCTGCCCGAAGACACTGCCGATCGACACCAGGACCAGTCCGAGGATCGCGCTCGACGAACTGTCGGCCGTCGTCGTCAGCACCTGGCCGATCAGGCTGAACGGCACCGACACCGCGCCTGCGACGAGGGCCGTGACGATGGTGGCGAGCAGCCAGATCCCGAGCACCCGCCAGAAGTCCTTTTTGACCAGGTCGTAGGACCGTGCGATGGCGGTGAAGACGGGCAGCCGCTCCAGCACGATCAACGGCGGCGCGAAGATCAGCACGGTGGCCGCGTAGACCAGGCCGGCGACGGCAAGCAGCACCAGCGGCGCGCCGACCAGGAACCCGGCGACGGCGCCCCCGGCGCTGACCGCGAGGGCGATGACGATCCCGATCACCACGGCCGCGACCAGGAAGGCCGCGATCTCGAGCAGGGTGAATCCGATCAGGGCGAGCAGCCTGTGGCGCAGCCGTTCCCATGCCTCGCCGATGGTGATGCCGGCTCCGAACACCGCCCGGCCGATCACCACCGTCAGCATGCCGCTCAGCACGATCGAGGCCAGCATGGTCGTGACGCCACCCACCAGCGACGAACCGGTGAGGGCCACCACGTCGCCGAACGTCGTCGGCTCGCCCTGCACCGTCGAGAGCAGTCCGCCGCTGGCCGCCAGCGGACCGATCTGCAGGACCAGCGCCACGAGCTGGGAGATGACCACCACGATCGTGGTGAGGCCGAGCGTCGCCTTCGGGTTGCGCCGGATGTAGGCGACCGCGCCGTTGAAGATGTCGGACAGGGTCAGCGGTCGCAGCGGGATCACCCCCGGCTGCAACGCCTGGGCGGGACCGCCGTACGGGTAGCCCGGCGGCGGCCCGTATCCGGGCGGTGCGTAGCCCGGCGGCGGATACCCGGGAGTTGCGTAGCCGGGCGGCGGGTAACCCGGCGGTGCGTAGCCCGGCGGCGGGTGATTCGGCGGTGCATAGCCGGGCGGCGGGTAACCGGGCGGCGGATAGCCCGGCTGTTGGTACCCCGGCTGTTGGTACCCCGGCGGCGGCGGGCCGGCCGGACCGAACCCGTCGGCGTCGTTGCTCATGCCCACCATCCTGTCGAGCGCCGCAGGAATCGGCAACGTGTCCGCCCGGTCCGGCGCGGCACACCCCAGGGGTGGGCGCCGTCGACGCATCGAAAACGTTCGCGCACAACGTGTCCCGGTGGCGAACGCCGAACCTGTCGAACGGGACGGGCCGCGGGCGTAGGTTGGCGGCATGGCGGAACTCAAGCAGCGCCTGCGCGCGGATCTCACCTCGGCGATGAAGTCGCAGGACAAGCTGCGCACAGGGACTTTGCGAATGCTGTTGGCGGCCGTCCAGAACGAGGAGGTGTCCGGCAAGCAGGCGCGCGAGTTGTCCGACGACGAGGTGCTCAAGGTGCTGGCGCGGGAGGCACGCAAGCGCGCCGAGGCGGCCGAGGTCTACACGCAGAACGGACGCGGTGAACTCGCCGCCAACGAGCATGCCGAGGCGCGCGTCATCGACGAGTACCTGCCCACTCCGCTGACGGAGGCCGAGTTGGCCGACGTCGCCGACACCGCGATCGCCCAGGTCGCCGAGGAGATCGGGGAGCGGCCCGGGATGCGTCAGATGGGTCAGGTGATGAAGGCCGCCACCGCGATCGCTGCGGGCAAGGCCGACGGCTCGCGGTTGTCGGCCGCGGTCAAGGCCCGCCTGTAGCGGCCGTTTGCCGCGGACTGCGACGGGCTACCCGGTGCGCATGACGCGCTTCGGCTACACCCTGATGACTGAACAGAGCGGCCCTAAAGACCTTGTCCGTTACGCCGTTTCGGCCGAACAGGTCGGTTTCGACTTCGAGGTGTCCAGCGACCACTACTCGCCGTGGCTCTCCGCCCAGGGGCATGCGCCGAACGCGTGGACGGTACTCGGCGCGGTCGCGCACGCCACCGAGCGCGTCGAACTGTTCACCTACGTCACCTGCCCGACGATGCGGTACCACCCCGCGATCGTCGCCCAGCAGGCGGCGACGCTGCAGATCCTCGCCGACGGGCGGTTCACCCTCGGTCTGGGCAGCGGCGAGAACCTCAACGAGCACGTGGTGGGTCAGGGCTGGCCGACGATCACCCGCAGGCACGACATGCTGCGCGAGGCCATCCAGATCATCCGAGAGCTGTTCACCGGCGACGTCGTCGACTGGAAGGGCGAGTATTTCGAGGTCGATTCGGCCCGCCTGTGGGATCTGCCGGATGTCCCGGTGGCCCTCGCCGCGGCGGTGTCGGGCGACCGGTCGGTGGAGACGTTCGCCCCGCTGGCCGACCACCTCATCGCGGTGCAGCCCGACCGCGAGGCCGTCGACGCCTGGCACCACGCGCGACGCGGGACCGGACTGTCGGGTGACGTGCGGGTGATCGGGCAGATCCCGATCTGCTGGGACCCCGACCGGGACACGGCGGTCGCGCGGGCCCACGACCAGTTCCGCTGGTTCGCCGGCGGCTGGGCGGTGAACGCCGATCTACCCACCACCGCAGGCTTCGCCGGGGCGACGCAGTTCGTCCGCCCCGAGGACACCGCCGACGCCATCGCGTGCGGGCCCGACCTCGACGCGATCGTCGAGGCGGTCAGCGAGTACTGGAAGGCCGGCTTCACCGACATCGCGCTGGTGCAGGTGGGCGACGAGGGGCAGGAACGGTTCCTCGACGAGGCGGCGGGGCCGCTGCTGGAGAAGCTGCGCAGCGCGGCCGGCTGAGCTCAGACTCCGGCGAGTGCGAACGAGCGGTCGGGCTGCCCGGCTGCGACCCTGGCCAGCTCGTCGCTGACCCTGCGCTCGACGAGCAGCGGAATGAAGTCGCGGATCACGCTGTCCTCGAACCGGCGGTAGGCATCGTCGACGGTGGTGGCCACCAGGCCGGCTGGAACGTCCACGAACCTCGCGACGAGCCGGTGCTCGACGTCGTCGATCAGTTCGCGCTCACTCTTCTTTGACACGCCGCCAATGATCCGGCTCGTTTATGTAGACAGTCAACGTTTGCTGCATCACATGACTTGACACCCGTCAAGCGGGTGTATGGCCGGGACGCCGCGATTGGGCCGGCACCGCGACGGGTAGCCGGTGCGCGACGAGAAAGGGGCAGCCATGCCACGCGGACAAGGGATCTACGACGACGAACTCGCCGACGAGCCCAAGGGCGGCCGGCCGGGCCCGACCGACGAGGGCAAGGAGGGCGGGATGGCCACCCGGGAGGTGGCTCCCGAGGTCACCACGCCCGAGGACGCCCCGGAATCGTCGGACTAGACCTACTCGGCGTCGCGTCCCTCGCGGCTGCGCCGGTAGGCGGCCTCCCGGAAGTCGGTGAGCCAGCCGGGGAACAGGCGCACGCCCGGCGCGGTGTTGCGGGTCGGGTCGAACGAGACATCCTCGCCCTTCGGGGCGCGGGCCCGCAGCGTCAGCCTGGCCAACGGATGGAACTCCCCGGTGCCGGCGGCCTGCTCGATGTCGAATTCCAGCCCGTCGGCGGCGATCCGGTCCTCGGCTGCGGACAGCGGCAGGCCCGCCACGTCCAGCACCGTCGTCATCCGGGCACGCACCCACCACAGGCCGTCGCGGTACCGCAGCGGCATCAGGCTGGTGAACGACACGTCGGACCAGGAGGCGACCGGTCGAAGCAGCACCCGGCCGACCCCGTCTCCGACGGTGGAGACCAGCAGCACGTCCCAGGGCCTGCCGGACTCCGGCGTCATCCGCCAGGCCAGTCCGACGATGTCCGGCAAGGAACCGGGCAGGCCGACGCCCTTCGACACCCGGCCGACGACGTCGCCGGACGGCACCGGCAGCCCCTCGTTCGGCGGAGCGACCCGTTCGATCGTTCCGGTGGCCAACACACCGGAGGGATGGAACAGCCGGCGATGCCGCAGCGCGGCGCCGGCCTCGAAGGGAAGTGCGGCGATGTCCGAGATCTTCATCGGTTCTGGGTGCCCCGACCGGTCCCGCGCAAACCCGGCGGGGGTTTAACGAATCGCACGGCGGGCATTAATCACCGCAGTGCTGTGACACCACAGCGAAGCTCGTCGAAAGGCCGAAGTGACCACCGCATACACCGACGAACGCGACACCGTTGTCGTGCCGGAGGGCGTGTACGCCCCGCAGGAGGATTCCCAGCTTCTCGTCGACGTGATGGAAAAGACGGGGCTGGCGGTCGGCAACCGGGTCGCCGACCTGTGTACGGGCAGCGGCTTCGTCGCCATCGGCGCGGCGCTGCAGGGCGCATCGGCCGTCGCGGCCTTCGACATCTGCCCCCGCGCGGTGCGCACCGCGCGCGTCAACGCGGCCGCGGCCGGCGCCGCGGTGGATGTGCACCTCGGTTCGTGGGCCAGGGCCGTCGAGTTCGGCCCGTTCGACCTGATCGTCAGCAACCCGCCGTACGTGCCGCACGACCCCGAGCTCGCCGACGACGCGACGATCCCGGCCCACGCAGGCCCGCCGCGGGCCTGGAACGCCGGACCCGACGGCCGGCTGGTGCTCGACCCGCTCTGCGCCGCGGCGCCCAGCCTGCTCGCCGACGGCGGGTCCATGCTGATCGTGCACTCCGAGTTCTCCGGGCCCAGGCAGACCCTCGCCGGTCTGGCCGCGGCCGGTCTGGACGCGGAGATCATTGCCTACCAGTGGATCCCGTTCGGCCCGGTGCTTTCGGCGCGGGCCGCGTGGCTCGAGGAGGCCGGGCTGCTCGAGCCGGGCCGCCGCGAGGAGGAACTCGTCGTGATCAGAGCCGACAAGCCGTGAGCGAGGAACCCCGCCTCGTGCGGGTGGTGCCGAACGGGCCCGTGATGGTGCAGGGCCCGGTCCGCATCGAGATGCCCGACGGCAGCGTCGTGGAGTCCGACCGATTCATGGTCGCGCTGTGCGTCTGCAAACGCTCGAAGAACTACCCGCTGTGCGACACCAGTCATCGGCGCCGCCGCAGGAGCAGCGCCGGGGAGAAGGCCGACAAGCTAGACCAGCGGCCGGCGTAGCGAACTCTCGCCGTCGGCCCAGCTGCGCATCACGTGGTCGGCCAGACGGTCCTCGACGAGCGCGTGTGCCCTGATCCCGAAGACGACGTCGGCGTCGAGTTGCGGTTCCCGCGCCACCAGGTCGCCCACCACGTCGGTCCGCACCACCTGCTCGTGCACCGCGTCGGCCTCCACGTGCTCGCGGTAGAACGCCACACACGCCTCGGGAGCGGCCATCCGCTCGAGTGCGTCGACCAGCCTGCGCGATCCGGGCGAGGACGTGATCTCGGTGGACGCGAAGTGTCCGACGGCCGCACCCCGCAGCGCTCGGTGCAGACCGAACATCGACATCAGGTTCACCGCGGCCAGCGCCTCTGCGGGCACGTGGTCGATGTAGCCGAGATAGGTGTTGTCCAGGCCCGCCGCCTCCAACAGATCGGCGAACAGCTGCTGATGCAGCCGCGGCCCCCGGCCGCCGCCGAACTCGTCGAACTCGACGGCGACGAACGACGCCTTGGCCTGACCGGTCAGCCGCGGGATCGCGAAGGCGTGCGGGTCGCCCTCCTTGAGGTGGTAGAGCGAGCGGTGCACGAAGTACTCCTGCATCTGCTCCCAGGTGCCCTCGTCGCGGAGGTAGTAGGACGGGCCGGAGCCGTCGGCCGGTTCGACGGCCAGCGCGTCCATCTCGGCCGCAGCCGTCTCGTCCTCGGCGATCTCACCGACGTCGTTGCGTACTGCGGTGAGGAACGCCTGCTCCAGCTGGCCGCGCAGATGCAGCAGGCCGGCATTCCACTCCCAGGCCGAATCGACGCCGGCGAAACCGCGGTAGTGCAGCTCATAGCAGGTGTAGAGCGCCAGGTGCAGGTCCAGACCGTACGGATCGGAGTCGCCGACGGACGCCTCGACGCGGGAGAGGTGATTGCGCGGAGCGCGCTCCGACAGCAGGTTCACCACCGCGAGGGACAGCGGGCCGCGGGCCTCGGGGAGCGTCGGTTCGGTCAACAGGGGCGCAAGTGTCACGCGTGTCTTTTACCCCGTCACGACGTGGGCAAACACCTGGCGCGGCGAGTTCAGAAGCGCCAGAGGGCTTCTTGGGTGGTGCTGGCCACCAGAGCGCCGGACGTGTCGTACAGCGAGCCGATGGCCAGCCCCCTCGCGTCGCTGTTGTTGACGCCGTCCACCTCGTAGCGGTGCCAGTGATGCGGGACGAACGGACGGTGGAACCACACCGAGTGGTCGAGGCTGGCCGCCATGCCGGCGCCGGGGACTGCGGGCGCGCCGGGCGGGCGCGCGGACGGCACGGGCCCGAAGTCGGACATGTAGGTCAGTGCGCAGGCCCGGACCAGGGGGTCGTCCTCGATGTGCTCGACGGTGCGGATCCAGAACGGCGGCACCGCGAAGGGGGAGTCGTCGTCGGGGTGCGTGCGGATCTCGAAGTGCTCGACCGACTCCAGGTCCGGCGACTTGGGCACCGCGGCGGCGAATGCGATGCCGGGCGTGCGCGGCGGGTGCCAGTCGGTGCCCGCCTCGGGCCGGTGGAACGAGGCGATCATCTCGAGGATCGCGGTGCCCTGCTGGACGGCGGTGACGCGGCGGGTGTCGAACGATCTGCCGTCACGGGTGCGCTCGACGTGCAGTTCGACGTCGACGCCGTAGCGGCCGCCGCGCACGAAGTAGGCGTGCAGGGACTGCGGCAGCTTGTCGGGTTCGACGGTCGCGCCCGCGGCGCCGAGGGCCTGAGCGGCGACCAGCCCACCGAACAGTCGGTGCTCGGGACCGGTGCTGACCTGCGGCGCGACGAACGTGTCACCGTCGCGTCGGTACTGCAGCAGAGCAGCGATCCAGCTGAGCCCGGCGGCAGCGGCGGCGTCGGTCTTGTCGTCGTCGAGAGCGGTCATCACCGGTGAGCCTATCCACCGCTTGGTTGGGCAGCAGGCCGGGGAGGTGTTGCTATCGTCGCGACATCGCTGCCACACGCTGCTCGCGGTCCGTCGCGGCGGTCGTGACCGCGCTCGTCCTCGCCGGCTGTTCGGAGCCGCCCGCTCCCGAATCGGTGACCTCTGCGCCGGCCCCGTCATCAGCGCCAGTGGCTGAGCCGGCGCCGGCGCCGCCGCCGCCCCA
>NZ_JAUMSQ010000326.1:0-7107 GCF_030519285.1 Mycolicibacterium arseniciresistens | reverse complement strand
CGCTGCGGCCGCCCGCCGACCCGGTGGTCGAGGCGCCGCCGGTGGCGGTGCCCGGCGAACCGAACGCCGCCGCGGTGCGCTCCATGTGGCCGACCGTGCGGGAGAAGGTCCGCCAGCGCAGCCGCACCATCGACGTGATGCTGGCGGGCGCCATCGTGCGAACCGTCGACAAGGACACTCTGGTGCTCACCCACGAGTCGGCGCCGTTGGCGAAACGGCTTGTCGAGCAACGTAACTCCGACGTCATCCGCGATGCGCTCAAAGATGCGCTCGGGGTGGACTGGAAGATCCGCTGCGAGGTGGGTGCGCCGTCGGAGGCCCCTGTCCCCGCGAAGGCGGCGCAGCGCGAAGAGGACGACATGCTGTCCGAGGCGGTGCACGAAGAGGCCGGGCCGCGCCGCGACCCCGAAGAGGCCGCCCTGGAACTGCTGCAGAGCGAGTTGGGCGCCCGCCGCATCGACGGGGCCTGAGTCCGCGCCTGCTACGCGCTCCACCACGGGCGCAGCGGCAGCCCGCCGTCGCCGCCGGCGTTGTCGAGCTTCACCGCCAGCACCTGGTGCAGCTGAACGACATTCGTCTCGAAGCCCAGCCGTGAGCCGGCCATGTACAGCCCCCACACCTTGGCCGTTCCGAGCCCGACCTCCGCGACCGCCTCGTCCCAGTGCTCCACCAGGTTGCGGCACCAGTCACGCAGAGTGAGCGCGTAGTGGTGTCGCAGGTTCTCCTCGTGCACCACCTCGAGCCCGACGTCCTGGGCCTGGGCGATGATCCGGCCCGACCCGGTGAGCTCCCCATCGGGGAACACATAGCGGTCAATGAAACCTCCAGCACCCGCCCCCGATTTGTTGTCGTGCCGGGTGATGCAGTGGTTGAGCAGCAACCCTCCGGTGCGCAACTTCGTCTGCAGGAAACGGAAGTACGCCGGGTAGTTCTGCACCCCGATGTGCTCGGTCAACCCGATCGACGACACCGCGTCGAAGCCGCTCTCCCGGACGTCGCGGTAGTCCCCGTGCCGGACCTCGGCCAGGTCGGTAAGGCCCTCTTCGGCGATCGCCTTCTGCGCCCAGGTGGCCTGTTCCTTCGACAGCGTCACCCCGATGGTCTTCACGCCGTGCCGGGCCGCGTAGCGCACCATGCCGCCCCAGCCGCAGCCCACGTCGAGCAGCCGGTCGCCCGCACGCAGCCCCAGCTTCTCGAACACCAGCCGGTACTTGTTGTCCTGGGCCTCCTCCAGCGACGCGTCGGCGTCGGGGTAGCAGGCGCAGGTGTAGGTCATCGACGGCCCGAGCACCCACTCGTAGAACGTGTTGGAGACGTCGTAGTGGTGATGGATGGCCTCGGCGTCGCGATGCTTGCTGTGCCGCAGGCCCTCGGCGATCCGCCGCCAGCGCGGCAGCGCCTCCTGCGGCGGCGGGGAGATCGGCTTGAGGTGCTCGATGCCGATCGAGCGGACGATCTGGGCCAGCACCCGCGCGGGCGGACGCTTGAAGTCCATCTTCTCGGCCAGCGCCTTGAGCAGGTCGTACGGGTCACCCGGGTGCACACCGAGCATGTCGAGGTCGCCGGCGATGTAGGCGCGGGCGAGACCGAGATCGCCCGGCGCCGTCGCCAGGTACGTCGTGCCGCGCGGGGTCTTGAGATCCAGCCCGAGTGAGGCGTCCGAGGGCCCGGCCACACTGCCGTCATAGGCACTGAACTTCAGCGGCAGGTGCCCCGCCGCGAAGATCTCCAGCACCTCGGCCAGCGTGAGCTTCCGTTCGGGCGCCTGATTCTTGAATGTGGTCATCGTCTTTCCACCGCCTTCGCATACAGATCCAGTAGACGTGAATCCGGGTCGTAGGTCTTCTTGACCGTCTTGTACGTTTCGCCGCCGTAGAGGTCGTCGAACTCCTCGGGCGTGTAGTAGGCGTCGGAGTACAGGGACTTGTGGCCGTCGAGTTCGCTCACTTTCCGTTCGATGAGTCTGTTGGTGTACCCATCCTCGGGCCCGACGGGCACCGAGGACCAGAATCCGACATTCACATACGTGTGATGCGCCTGGATCGGATAGAGCGGCCATCCGCCCTCGTCACGCAGCCGCAGCGGACACAGCCAGACCGGCTCGATCGGGACGTTGTCGAGGAACCAGCGCAGGAACTCCGCGGTGCGGCCGATCGGCACCTCGATGTCCTGCACCACCCGCTCGCGGGGCGGCCTTCCGTTGCGCTTCTCGATGCGGTCGGCGATGTCGAAACGCTGGTCGTAGCCGATCAGCTTCCAGTAGAAGCTGCTGCGCCGGAACCGCCGCGGCCACAGCCTGCGGACGCGGGGATTCTGTGCGCCGAACGCGCGCGAACACCAGAACCAGTCGGTGTCCCACCGCCACAGATAGTCGTGGATGGTCAGCCGGTCGTGCTTCTCGGCTGAGTCCTTGCCGGAGTGCTGGATCGAGCGGTAGTAGATGTCCTGGCCGGTGTAGTCGCTGACCGGTCCGGGTGTCCCGGTCCGGACGCCGACGCTCAGGTAACCCTCGTCGGCGCTGAACACCACGCCGTCGAGGTAGTCGACGGGGTCGCCGTCCAGCCCGCCGGTCTCGACGATGCGGTCCATCGTCGCGACCAGATCGTCGAGCGAGTGGAAGCGCAGGTGGCGCAGTGCGACGAACGGCTTGACCGGTTCGAGCTCGATCTTCAGCCGGACCGTGTAGCCCAGCGTGCCGTAGGAGTTGGGGAACGTCCGGAAGAGGTCGGCGTGCTGGTCGGGCGTCGCGGTCAGCACCTCGCCGGTGCCGGTGAGGATGTCCATTTCGAGCACCGACTCGTGCGGCAGGCCGTTGCGGAACGACGCCGATTCGATGCCCAGCCCCGTCACCGCGCCGCCGAGGGTGATCGTTTTCAGCTGCGGCACCACCAGCGGCGACAACCCGTAGGGCAGCGTGGCGGCGACCAGGTTCTCGTACGTGCACATGCCCGCCACGTCCGCGGTGCGGCGGTCGGGGTCGACGGCGATGACACCGGTCAGCCCCGACGTGTCGAGGCCCTTCGCGGTGCTCTCGGCGCGCTTGCGGAAGAGATTCGACGTGGGCTTGGCCAGCCGGACGGTGGCCGACGGCGGGATGGCTCGGTAACTGGCGAGAAGACGCTCTACACCGGCAGCGTGGGCGGCCTGTGCGTCGTTTGGGGCAACAGACACGCATATACGCTAGACCGCGGTCGCAGCCGATGCGACCGCGCCGGGCCGGGACGACCCCGCCGTTCTTCCACACGACTAGGAGATTTCACCGATGGGACAGGTCAGCGCGTCGAGCACGATCTTGATCAACGCCGACCAGGCGGAGGTGCTTCGCGCGGTCGCCGACTACCAGAACGTGCGCCCGAAGATCCTCTCCGACCACTACAGCGCCTACCGGGTGCTCGAGGGCGGGCAGGGCGCGGGCACCGTCGTGACCTGGAAACTGCAGGCCACCAAGTCCCGGGTGCGCGAGGTGAAGGCCGCCGTCGACGTGGCCGGCCACACCGTCATCGAGAAGGACGCCAACTCGACGCTGGTGACGAACTGGACCGTCGCCCCCGCGGGCCCCGGATCGTCGGTCACGGTCAAGACGTCCTGGACCGGCGCCGGCGGCGTCAAGGGATTCTTCGAGAAGACGTTCGCCCCGCTCGGGCTGAAGAAGATCCAGGCCGAGGTGCTGGAGAACCTGAAGAAGCAGGTCGAGACGGGCGCCTGAGCGCCTAGGCGACGCGCTGGGCCCCCAGGAACCCCGCGATGCCGCGCACCACGGCGTCGGCGTACTTCTGCCGGCCCTCCGGGCTCTTCATCAGCGCGGAGTCGGCCGGGTTCTTCATGTTGCCCAGTTCCACCAGGATCGACGGGTACTGCGCCAGGTTGAGCCCGGCGATGTCGGAGCGCGGGTTCAGGCCGCCGCTACCGATGTAGGTCGCAGGCGGGATGCCCGAACCGGCCAGCTGGTCGCGCATCACCTGGGCGAACTGCACGGCCGGGCCGGACTGCGCCGCGTTCAGCGGCGGCGACGAGTACAGCACGTGGAACCCCCGGCCGGTGGGCGGCCCGCCGTCGGCGTGGATCGACACGATCGCGTTCGGCTTCAGCGCATTGGCCATCGCCGCGCGCTCGTCGACGCACGGGCCGAGGCCGGTGTCGTCGCCCCGCGACATCGCCGTCCGCACGCCGAGCGCGCTGAGCGCCTGGCGCACCCGCAGGGTGACCTCCCAGGTGAACGAGTGCTCGGCGTAGCCGTCCTGGGTCGACGTGCCGCTGGCCTGGCAGTCCTTGGTGCCGCCGCGGCCCGTCGGGACCTGGCGGCTGATCGACGAATCGTTGGAGCCGTTGTGGCCGGGATCGAGGAAGACGATCATGCCTGCGATGTTGGCGGGCACGGCGGCCGCCGGCGCGGCGAGGACGGACGCGGCGATCAGCATGGTGACGGTGACGGCGGCGCCCGATCTCAGGCCGGTCCGCAGGCCGACACGCAGGGTGGCAGGCACGGGCGCCACCGTAGCCGCCACGCCGACTAGGCTTGAAGTCCAAACCGCCTCTTCCGGGCGAGAGCAACCAAGTCGAGACCTGCCCGCAATCAAGCCGACGCACCGATTCAGCAGAGGGGACCAGAGATGCAACCCGGTGGCCAGCCCGACATGTCGGCGCTACTCGCGCAGGCGCAGCAGGTTCAGCAGCAGCTGATGGAGGCCCAGGAGGCGCTGGCCAACGCCGAGGTGCAGGGCCAGGCCGGCGGCGGCCTGGTGCAGGTCACCATGAAGGGCAGCGGCGAGGTCATCTCGGTGGCGATCGACCCCAAGGTGATAGACCCGGCCGATCCCGAGACGCTGCAGGACCTCGTGGTCGGCGCCATCGGCGACGCTGCCAAGCAGGTCACCATCCTGGCCCACGACCGGCTCGGGCCGCTCGCGGGCGGGATGGGCAACCTGGGCATCCCGGGGCTCTAGTTGTTCGAGGGCCCGGTACAGGATCTGATCGACGAGCTGGGCAAGCTGCCCGGTATCGGGCCGAAGAGCGCGCAGCGGATCGCCTTCCACCTGCTGTCGGTCGAACCGCCCGACATCGACCGGCTCACGGCGGTGCTGAACCGGGTGCGCGACGGGGTCAAGTTCTGCGCCGTGTGCGGCAACGTCTCCGACGACGACCGGTGCCGCATCTGCAACGACCCGCGCCGCGACGCGTCCCTGGTGTGCGTCGTCGAGGAACCCAAGGACGTCCAGGCCGTCGAACGCACCCGTGAGTTCCGCGGCCGCTACCACGTGCTCGGCGGCGCGCTCGACCCGCTGTCGGGTGTCGGGCCCGAGCAACTGCGGATCCGTGAACTGCTCAACCGCATCGGCGAGCGGGTCGACGGCGTCGACGTCGCCGAGGTGATCATCGCCACCGACCCGAACACCGAGGGCGAGGCCACCGCCACCTACCTGGTGCGGATGCTGCGGGACATCCCCGGCCTGACGGTCACCCGCATCGCGTCCGGGCTGCCGATGGGCGGCGACCTCGAGTTCGCCGACGAGCTGACCCTCGGCCGGGCGCTGACCGGCCGCCGCGCGATGGCCTGAGCAGGTCAGCGCGTCAGGACCGCCGCGAGCGCGTCGTCGAGGATGTCCAGACCGGCGTTGAAGTCCGTGTCGGAGATCGTCAGGGGCGGGGCGATGCGGAAGATCCCACCCATTCCGGGCAATTGGACGATGTTCATGTGCAGGCCGCGGTCGAGGCATTCGGCTGTCACCTTCGCACCGAGCGCGTCCGCCGGCGCCCTCGTGCTCTTGTCGGACACGAGTTCGATGCCCTGCAGCAAGCCGCGACCGCGGACGTCGCCGACCTGCTCGTAGCGGTCCCGCATCTCGGTCAGCCGGTCGGTGAGCTGCTTGCCGAGCGCGGCGGCCCGGGCGACCAGGTCGTCACGCTCGACGACCGTCAGGACGGTCAGCGCGACCGCCGCGGCGAGCGGATCCGACACGTGGGTGGTGAAGAACAGGAAACCCCGCTCGTGGCAGGTGTTCTCGATCTCCTCGGTGGTGACGACCGTGGCGACCGGGAGGCCGGCGCCGAGGGTCTTCGACAGCGTGAGCAGATCCGGCACGACGCCGTCGCGCTCGAACGCGTACATCGACCCGGTGCGGCCGATGCCGGTCTGCGCCTCGTCGGCGATCAGCAGCATGCCCCGCTCGTCGCAGTACTCCCGCAGGCGGCGCAGGTAGCCGGGCGGCGGCTCGATGACCCCGCCCGACGACAGGATCGGCTCGACCAGGCAGGCGGCGAGGCTGCCCGAGGACTGCGCGTCCACGACGCCGAACCCGTAGGCGAGTTCGGTCTCCCAGTCGTGGCTGCCGTCGGCCCGCCGGAACGGCGACCGGTACGCGTTGGGGGTGGGCAGCGTGAGGTTGCCCGGCATCGGCGGCCCGTAGCCGCGGCGGCCCGCACTGAACGTCGCCGACGCCGCACCCGACGTCATGCCGTGCCAGGACCGGTCGAAGGAGACGATCTCGTATCCGCCGGTGTAGAGCTTGGCCATCTTGATCGCGGCCTCGTTGGACTCCGCGCCGGTGCTCAGCAGCATCACCTTCTGCAGCGGCGCGGGCAACGTGGAGGCGAGCTTGGCGGACAACTCGACGACGGGTCCGCTGAGCATCCCGCTGTAGAGATGGTCGAGTGTCGCGACCGCCGTGGACACCGCCGAGACGATGTCGGGATGTGAGTGGCCGAGCACCGAACTCATCTGTCCGGAGGTGAAGTCCAGGATGGCGTTGCCGTCGTCGTCGTAGACATGACTGCCGCTGGCGCGCTGGATGATCCGCGGCACGAACGCCGATCCGTAACGCACGACGTGTCGTTCGGCGTCCTGCCAGAACTGCTCCCGGTTCACCGGTCGATCCTCTCACCCGGCGGGCGGCCCGACTTGTCGGTGCCCGGGGGCACCATGGGCGCCATGACGGAGATCTTCCTCGGCGGTGAGGCGCTGGCCGCAGGCCACGCCACCCGGCAGTCGCTGCGCACCCACTATCGCGCCGTCCACCGCGGGGTCTATGTGTCGCGGGACGCGACGCTGACGCTGCGTGACCGGGCGGTCGCGGCCTGGCTGGCCTCCCGCCGCAAGGGTGTGGTGGCGGG
>NZ_JAUMSQ010000325.1:0-1898 GCF_030519285.1 Mycolicibacterium arseniciresistens | reverse complement strand
CCCACTATCGCGCCGTCCACCGCGGGGTCTATGTGTCGCGGGACGCGACGCTGACGCTGCGTGACCGGGCGGTCGCGGCCTGGCTGGCCTCCCGCCGCAAGGGTGTGGTGGCGGGCACGGCCGCTGCGGCACTGCACGGTGCCGCGTGGCTGGACGCCGAGGCGCCGATCGAACTGCTCGGCGCGACGTGTCAGGCGCAGCCGGGGCTGGTGCCGCTCGCCGACCGGTTCGGCGACGACGAGGTCACGGCGATGGCCGGGCTACCGGTCACCACCCGGGTGCGCACGGCGTTCGACATCGGGCGGCACGTCGACCGCCGCGAAGCGCTGGCCCGGCTGGACGCGCTGATGTGGAGTGAGCGCTACTCGGTCGCGGCGGTCGACGAGCTCGTCGACCGGTATCCCCGGGCGCAGGGGGTGCGGCGGTTGCGCGCACTGCTGCCGCTGGTCGACGGGGGTGCGGCGACGCCGCGCGAGAGCAGGGTCCGGCTGTGGCTGATCGACGCGGGCTTCCCGGCGCCGGAGACGCAGATCGCCGTGGTGGAGAACGGCGAACCGGTGGCGTTCCTCGACATGGGATGGCCCGAGTGCAAGGTCGCGGTGGACTGCGGCGCCGACGTCGCGAAGCTGCGGATGCTGCACGCGCTGGGCTGGGCCGTGGTGCCGGTCGCGAACGAGAACAGGCCGGTCGACTGGTTGGCGGCCGTCGAGGATGCGCTGGCGCGGCGCGGCTTCTTCGTCGAGACCCACGCGGCCTAGGCGCGCCGCGGCGCGGCCAGCCGTTCGCGCCGCAATTGCTCGACCTCGTCGAGCGGCAGCGGCGGCAGGTCGCCCACCACCCGCGACAGCAACAGGTCGGCGAGTTCGGGATTGCGGGCCAGGCACGGGCCGTGCAGATAGGTGGCGACCACGCTGCCCTGTACCGCCCCGTCGAAGCCGTCGCCGTCGCGGTTGCCCGCACCCTTCTCGACGCGGGCCAGCGGCCGCGCGTCGGAACCGAGAACCGTTCCGCCGCGGTGGTTCTCGAAACCGGTCAGCCGCTGCGACAGTCCGGGCAGCAGCGGCTGGGACACCACCTCGCCGATCGTGCGGGCCTGCTGCGGCGAGGTCGTCACGTCGAGCATGCCGACGCCGTCCACCCGCTCACCCGACGACGTCTCGTACCAGTGGCCGAGCACCTGGATGGCCGCGCAGATCGCCAGCACCGGCGCGCCCCGGGCCGCCGCCTGCTGCAGGCCGGGATGGCGGATCAGGTGCCTTGTGGCCAGCCGCTGCGCGTAGTCCTCGGCGCCACCGAGTGTGTACAGGTCCAGCTGCGCGGGCACCGGGTCGGCCAGGGTGATCTCGACGACCTCGGCATCGATACCCCTGCGCCGCAACCGTTCCCGCAGCACCACGGAGTTGCCGCCATCGCCGTAGATGCCCATCACGTCGGGCAGCACCAGCCCGATCCGCACGGTCGACTCAGGCACGGGCATCCTCGGGCAGGCGCGCCAGCACGCGGTTGAGTTGCAGGAAGGCCGTGTAGTTCGCGATCACCTCGACGTGTCCCGGCGGGCACGAGGCGATCGCCTTGACGGTGTCGTGCACCAGGGTGTGCCCGACGCCCGCATAGCCCAGCCGCACCGCCAGGTCGGTGCCGCGTTCCCCGGCGGCGACCACCTGGGTGTCCTCGAAGTGTTCGAAGCGCACGTCCCACAGCCACGACAGGTCTTCGCCGTCGGGCACCTGGCCGTTGACCGAGATCACCACGCCCGCACCGTGTTTGTCGACCATCGACAGCGCCTCCTGCCAGCCGGCCGGGTTCTTGGCAAGCAGCACGCGGGCGGTGTGCTCGCCGAGGCGCACCGTGCGGTAGCGGCCCGCGACCTCGTCGACCGCCGACGCCGCCGCCACGGC
>NZ_JAUMSQ010000324.1:0-9043 GCF_030519285.1 Mycolicibacterium arseniciresistens | reverse complement strand
CGCCGCCGGGCGGCACCCGCATGACGGTGGCGCGCGGCGGCGTCGCGGTCCGGTCCTCTGCGGAGACGTTTCCGGTGCTGCCGATCGAGAAGTACACTGCGCCGTCGGGTCCCACCGCAACGCTCTTCAGGGCGTGCGCGTAGGCGCCCCTCAGGTCGGGACTCTTGGCGTCGGGCAGCCCGCCGGCGACGGTGCGGCGGTTGACGGCCTGCCCGCCGGCATAGTCGTAGGCGACGACGCCGTCGCTCTCGGCGACGTGGAGCGTCGGGCCGGCGAAGGCCAGCCCGTGCGGTTGGTCGAGACCCTCGAGCAGCAGCGTCTCCCGCGGGCCTGCGCCCGACGGTTCGAGGCGGATGACCTGCCCGGTTTTGGGCACCGAGACGAGCAGTGCGCCGTCGGGCGCCCAGGCCATCAGCCGCGCCTGCGGGATGCGCGCCCACACCGACATCGTCCAGCCCGGCGGCACCAGCGCCTGGCGGGGCTCGTCGAACGGCGCGGCGCCGAGGTCCTCGGGCACCTCCACCGTCGTGGCCGCCAGTTCGGGAGTGCCGACGGGCGCGGCAGCCGACGTGGTCGTCGAGGGCGCGTCGCCCTTCTGGTCGGCGGGTGGAGCCGTCGAGCATCCGGCCGAGAGTGTCACGCCGATCAGCGCAACACCGATGTGCTTACGCCGCAGCCAGATTCGCATGCATCTCCCAGACCAGGATCTCCGACGGCTCGGTGGCGGTGACGCGCTGGCCACCGGAGGCGGTGAAACGTACGGCGTCCCCCTCATTGAGCGGGCCAGCGCCTTCCAGGGTGACGTCGCCGCGCGCGACGAACAGGTGAAGGTAAGGCGCCGAGGGTAATTCGACACTGTCGCCGGGCTGCAGACGGGCGCCGTGCAGTGCGGCGTACTTGTTGCGGATGGTGATCGCGGACTCGCCGTCGTGCTCGGGCATGCCAGAGGCGATGGGCACCAGCCCGCCGCGCAACAGTTCGTCGTCGATCTCGAGCTGCTGGTAACCCGGGGTGATCCCGGACTCGTCGGGCACCACCCACATCTGGACGAAGTGCACCGGTTCGCTGTGGGACTGTTCGCCGGTCAGGGTCCACGCGTCGTTCTTCTCCGAGTGCAGGATGCCGCGGCCCGCGGACATCCGCTGCGCCAGGCCGGGGTAGATGACGCCCGAGTGGCCGGTCGAATCCTGGTGCACCAGTGACCCGCGCAGCACCCAGGTGACGATCTCCATGTCGCGGTGCGGATGGGTGTCGAACCCTGAACCGGGGGTGACGATGTCGTCGTTGTTGACCAGGAGCAGGCCGTGGTGGGTGTTGCCGGGTTCGTAGTGCTGCCCGAACGAGAACGAGTGCTTGGAGTCCAACCAGCTGATCCTGGTCTTCGCGCGGTCGGCTGCGCGCCGGATGTCGACGGTCTCGGACATGGTGAAGTCTCCTCGGTTGCGGCCAGCCTAGGTGTGGCCTCTGGACGCGACAACATAAATGATGTGTCATGTATTTCATGTGGTTGTCGGACGAGGAGCAGCGCATCTGGCGCGGATACCTGGCGCTGGTCTCCCAACTGCAGGCCGCGATGAACCGCCAGCTCCAGCGGGACTGCGGGCTGTCGCTGAGCGACTACGAGGTGCTGGTCGCACTGTCCGAACGGGGTCCGCAGCGGATGTACCAGCTCGCCGAAGCGCTGGGCTGGGAACAGAGCCGGCTGTCCCACCAGCTCCGGCGGATGCGCGACCGGGGCCTGATCGACCGGCACGGCACGGACTCCGATCGCCGCGGCGCGACGGTCGACCTGCGCGACGCGGGCCGCTCGGCGCTCGACCTGGCGGCGCCGGGGCATGCCCGGCTGGTGCGCGAGGTGCTCTTCGACGGTGTCGCGGCCGCCGACCGGCGAGCATTCGGCCATGTCGTCGACAGTGCGCTGGCGCGGCTGCGTTAGGGCTCGCGGACGGCGAGGCCCTCCCACAGCTCCTTGGCCGCATACCGGGCCCGGTCGTTCACCTCGATCGGCGCCGCCGAGATCTGCTGCTCGGCGGCGGCACCGCCGATGTGCTCCACCAGTGCGACGGCGAGGGCCCGCAGCTTGACGTTGGCGCGCTGACTTGCGTCGCGCAGCATCACCCAGGCGCCGTCGGCGTCGCATCCCAGCCGGCCCATCACCGCGCCCTTGGCCTGCTCGATGGCGCTTCGCGACTGGAGCACCGCGAGCACGTCGGCCATGTTGGTACCGCTGTCGGCGGCCACCGTCACAAGCGCCGCCGACACCAGGTGCTCGTAACTGATCAGCGTCGCCACCGTCCCCGCCGTGGCGGGGCCGTCGAGCGTGCACGACAGCACCACCGCACCGTCACCCCACACACCGGGAACCGCGGCGGCGCCGCCGACCTGTTCCCAGGTCCGGGCGTGGTCGGGGAGGCGGTCGGTCATCGCGGCCAGGGTCAACTCCGGCCACCGGTCGTCCGACCAGAGCCGCAGGCTGACGATCGGCAGCTGGTGGGTCAGCGAATCGGCGACCGGCCCGCCGAGCCCGCCGGTCTGCGCCGCGACCAGCTCGCCCTCGGCGCCGAGCTGCGACAGCACCACCGGCGCCCCGGCGTCCATCGTGCTGTCGTGCACGGCGATCGCCACGCCGAGCACGCCCGGCAGGTCGTCGCGGATGCGTTCGAGAACCCGTTGCAGAAGGGTGGCCAGCTGTGGCTGATCCCGGAGCGCACGCAGGGCGGGCGTCATCAGTCGACCAGCTCCACGGTGGTCACCCGGTCCAGACCGGAGATGTCGAGCAGCTTCTTCAGCGGCCCGGCGCGATCGATCCGCAGCGTCAGTTCGGCGCCGGCGCCGGCCTGGAACAGCGCCCGCACGCCCGCGCTGTCGCAGTACGTCACGGCCACCATGTCGACGACGACCGGCTGCCCGTCACCGGCAGCCTGCCGCAACACATCGCTGAATCGGTCGACGTTGCCGAGGTCTATGTCGCCGGTCGCGATCACCGTCACCCGGCCGTCGCCGTCTTGCCTGAAGAACTGAGGCGAATTCATCCCTGTGCACTTCTCCACCACGTCACACGTTTTGTCCGCAGACGAACTTACTGGTGCGCGGCGCGATGTGGTGGCGGTCGAGAGATGTCAGGAATCTGACATGGTCACCAGTCGGACTCGTCGAACGTGATGACGCCCCGGATGTTCTTCCCGTCGAGCATGTCCTGGTAGCCCTGGTTGATGTCCTCGAGGCGGTAGGTGGTGGTCACCATCTCGTCGATCTTCAGCAACCCCGACTTGTAGAGGCCGACCAGCCGCGGCGTCTCGACGTGGCTGCTCCCGCCGCCGAAGATGTTGCCCTTCAACGTCTTCTGCAGCATCGTGAACAGGAACAGGTTGAGCTTTACGTCGACGTCCATCATCGAGCCCATCCCGGTCACCACGCAGGTGCCGGTCTTGGCGGTCAGCGTCATGGCCTCCTCGATGTACTCGCCGCGCATCTCGCCCACCGCGATGATCGTCTTCTCGGCCATGAAGCCGTGGGTGAGCTCGAGCACCGGGCCGATCGCCTCGGCCATCGAGTTGAAGACGTGGGTGGCGCCGAACTTGACCGCCTGGTCGCGCTTGAACTCGACGGGGTCGATCGCGACGACGTTGCGCGCCCCGGAGATGACGGCGCCCTGCAGCGCCGAGAGTCCGATGCCGCCGACGCCGACGATCACCACCGTCTCGCCGGGCTGCACCTCGGCGATGTTGGTCGCCGACCCGAAGCCCGTCGGCACGGCGCAGCCGAGGATCGCCGCGGTCTCGAACGGCACGTCCGCGTCGATCTTGACCACGGAGTCCTTGTGCACGGTCATGTACGGGGCGAAGGTGCCCAGCAGGTTCATCGGCGACACCTCGGTGCCGCCCGCGTGCACCCGGCTGGTGCCGTCGGCGATGGCCTTGCCGCCGAGCAGCAGGGCGCCGCGGTCGCACAACGACCGGAAGCCCTTGAGGCAGGGCTGGCACTCACCGCAGGAGGGGATGAACGCCAGGATGACGTGGTCGCCCTCCTGCAGGCCGGTGACGTTGCGGCCGACCTTGGTGATGACGCCCGCGCCCTCGTGGCCGCCGAGTGCGGGCAGGGCGATCGGGGTGGCGCCGGTGGTCAGGTGGTAGTCGGAGTGGCACATGCCCGCTGCGTGCATGCGGATCTGCACCTCGTCGTCGACGGGGTCGCCGATCTCGATCTCGTCGATGCGGAACGGGGAGTTCAGCTCCCACAGCAGGGCGCCCTTGGTCTTCATGATCCGCGATAATAGAACACGTTGCAGAACTTGCTGCATCGACGGCCCTGAGCTGCGGGTTCGATGCGCAGAGTGCGTCTAGGGCCTCGCTGTAAAAAATTCGTGCGCCGAAGGGGTCTCGGGGCGGCTTACGGTCGACGCATGACGCGATTCCGCCGGGTGAGCGTGGTTGTCCTCGCCGCATCGGTCCTGCTGACCGGCTGCGACGGCGCCGGGCAGCCCGAATCCGCCCCGAGTGTCACCGTCGACGAGTCGTTGACGCCGCTACTCGTCACGAAGACCGAGTTCACGGGGTGGAGCGTCGAGGACTTCAGTGACCAGATCGCCGAGGAGTCCAAGAGCACGCCGAAGGGGAAGGCCAATCCGCCGGAGTGCGATTCGTCGGACAAGACGTCGCTGACCAGTGCGGTCGCCGCCATGGTCAGCCAGCAGCGGGGCAAGCCCGGTGTGCTCGTCAGCCTCAGCAGGCAACGCGTCGACACCCTCGTCGCCGACACCGAGAAGTGGCTGGGCGATTGCAAGGCCTTCTCGAGCGAACGGGACGGCGTCCGGGCGGACACGACGGTGCAGCGCCTCGGCCCTCCGGCCAGCGAAGCCGATGCGCAGGTCGGTTACGAGATGAAGAGCACGGCGCGGGCAGGCAGTGAGACCGTCGAGGTGTCCGTGGCGGGCTACACCGGACAGGTTGGTGACGTCCTCGTCATGGCCATCGCGATGGGTGGCGACGCCGGCGTACCCGGGCGTCGCGTCGTGGTGAACAAGGACATGCTCAACGACGTCTTCGTCACGCAGGTGGCCAAGATCAAGGCGGCCGGCGCCGCGAGCTAGAGGTGGGCCGGCAGACCGAAATCACGGAACGTCGCCGCGTGGAACGCCACCACGTGTGAGATACCGGCGCCGGCCCTGACGTCGAGCACGTGTAGCTGGAAGGGCTCGTGGCGGCCGGACTCCGGGTTGAGCATGTACATCGCCCCGGCCGGCTGGCCGTTGGCGATCGTCGGCAACAGCCGCATGTCGCCTGCGTTCTCCGCCGGACAGTGCGTCTTCGACAGCAACACGATCTCCTGCGGGCCCTGGTACCAGCCGTCGAACGGCGGCATCTCCCAGATCGCGTCCGCGGTGAACAACTCGACCAGTTCGTCCATGTCGTAGGCCTCGAAGGCCGCGATGTAGCGGTCGAGCAGGTCCTGTGCCTCGGGCGACTCCGGCGGCTCGATCTTGTCGTCCTCGCTGGGGCCGATCTCGTCGAGCTGCGCGCGGGCCCGCTGCAGCAGGCTGTTCACCGCGGCCGTCGACGACCCGATCGCGTCGGCCACCTCGGCGGCCTTCCACTGCAGCACCTCACGCAACACCAGCACCGCCCGTTGCCGCGGCGGAAGATGCTGCAGCGCCGCGACGAACGCCAGCCGCACCGACTCCCGCGAGCCGACGATGTTCGACGGGTCGGTCGAGTCGTCGGGGATCGGCTCCAGCCAGGGCACCTCGTCGCGGGCCACGATCTCGTCCGACGGGTCCGAACTGGGCGCTCCGAGACCCGTCGGCAGCGGCCTGCGCTTACGGCTCTCGAGCGCTGTCAGGCAGGTGTTGGTGGCGATGCGGTACAGCCAGGTGCGCACCGACGACTTGCCCTCGAAACCCTTGTAGGACTTCCACGCCCGCAGGTAGGTCTCCTGCACCAGGTCTTCGGCGTCGTGCAGCGATCCGGTCATCCGGTAGCAGTGCGCGGTCAACTCCCGGCGGTACCGCTGGGCGTCGGCCAGGAAGTCGTCTTCTGAGCCGGGCCGGTCGAGACTGTGCGCGAGGACGGTCACGACGCCGAGCTTACTGAGGACGCCGACAACCGACACGCGTCTTCGTCCCATCTGCCGTTACCCTCCGGTGGTGACCAGCACCCGCACCGAACGGAGCTTCGACGGCGTCGGCGGCGTCCGGATCGTCTACGACGTGTGGACGCCGGAGACGGCGCCGCGGGGCGTGGTGCTGGTGTCACACGGCTACGCCGAGCACGCCCGCCGCTACGACCACGTGGCGCAGCGCCTCGGTGAGGCCGGACTCGTCGTCTACGCCCTCGACCACCGCGGACACGGCCGTTCCGGCGGCAAGCGCGTCTACCTCAAGAACATCTCCGAGTACGTCGAGGACTTCCACACCCTCGTCGGCATCGCCGCGGCCGACCACCCCGACCTCGAACGCATCGTGCTCGGCCACAGCATGGGCGGCGGCATCGTCTTCGCCTACGGCGTCGAACACCCCGCCGACTACGCCGCGATGGTGCTGTCCGGCCCGGCGGTCGACGCCCAGCGCACCGTCTCGCCGTTCATGGTGTTCGTCGGCAAGACGCTCGGCCGCCTCGCGCCCGGCCTGCCGGTCGAGCAGCTCGACGCCGACGCGGTGTCCCGCGACCCCGAGGTGGTGGCCGCCTACAAGGCCGACCCGCTGGTCTACCACGGCAAGCTGCCCGCCGGGATCGCCCGCGGGCTGTTCCGCGTCGGCGAGACCATGCCGCGACGGGCCGGCGCGCTGACCAAGCCGCTGCTGGTGGTGCACGGTGAGAAGGACCGGCTGATTCCGGTCGAGGGCAGCCACCGGCTCGTAGAGTGCGTCGCGTCCGAGGATGTCCACCTCAAGGTCTACCCCGAGCTGTTCCACGAGGTCTTCAACGAGCCCGAGCAGGCGCTGGTCCTCGACGACGTGACGGCGTGGATCGAGACCCGGCTGTGAGGCGGGCGCTGGCCTGTCTGGTCGCGGTGCTGCTGCTGGCCGGCTGCTCCGACGACGACGACGGCACGGCCGGCGCCACCGACGGCGCGCCCACCGGCTGGGTCGACGACGACGTCACCTTCGCCGCCGAGGGCCTGACCATCCACGGCACCTACCGCCACGAGCAGGACCGCACCGCGCCCGCCGCACTGCTGATCTCCGAGAGCGGGCAGACCGACCGCAACGGCGACAACGCCGTCGCGGGTCCGGTCGGCAACATGCGGCAGCTGGCCGAATACCTGTCCGGCAAGGGGGTCGCCAGCCTGCGCTACGACAAGGTCGGCACCGGCGAGACCGGCCTCGGCCCCTACGCCGTGGCGCCCAAGGAGGTCGGCAGCGCCGTCTACACCACCGGCGCCGGGGCCGCGCTGCGCTTCCTGTCCGACCAGCCCGGCACCGACGACGCCCGGCTGTCGGTGTGGGCGCTCGGGGAAGGCGCCATCCACGCGATGACGCTGGCGGGGGCCGCCGCGCCGAAGGTCCACTCGCTGGCCCTTTTCCAGCCGCTGCCCGGCCGCTACCTCGACATCATCACCGGCCGCGTGCGCGCGAACGGCAACCCCCAGGTGCTGCGGACATGGCTTGCCGCCGTCGACGAGGCGCGCACCAAGGGCGTCGCTCCGCCGAATCTGCCGGAGGGGCTCAGCGCCCTGCTCAACCCCAACAACGTCAAGGCCGTCGTCGAGGCCGACGCCATCGACCCGGTCGCGCTGGCCAAGCGTGTCCCGGCGGGCACGCCGGTGCTGTTCACCTGTTCGGACGCCGACGGTCAGGCGCAGTGCGACGCCGAGCGCCCGCTCATCGACGCGCTGGCCCACACGGCTCTGACGGTGGTGGAGCTCAAGGGCGTCAACCACGTGCTGCGCGACGACCCGACCGACAACGTCGCCAACTACGCCAACGGCGCTCCGCTGTCACCGCAGCTCGTCACCGCACTGGACGGCTTCGTCGGTAAGTAGACTCGCCGGTGATGCCTGTGGATGAAAACCGCTCTGTGGACAACAGGTTCCAGCAGCCCCGGAATCGTCGCACCGAATCCATAATCTGACCGCCATGACAGACGACAAGATGCTGGCGCGCATCGCCGCACTGCTCCGCCAGGCGGAGGGCACCGACAACGCCCACGAGGCGGAGGCCTTCATGGCCGCCGCGCAGCGGCTGGCCACCGCCACGTCCATCGACCTGGCGGTGGCGCGCAGCCACGCGGACAGCAAGACCAAGGCGCCGATGCCGGTGCAGCGCACCATCACCATCGGCAACGCGGGCGCCCGCGGGCTGCGCACCTACGTGCAGTTGTTCGTGGTGATCGCCGCCGCCAACGACGTCAAATGCGACGTCGCATCCAATTCGACGTTCTTGTACGCCTACGGATTCGCCGAGGACATCGACACCACCCACGCGCTCTACGCGAGCCTGGTGATGCAGATGGTGCAGGCCTCGAACAACTACATCAACTCGGGCGCACACCGGCCGACGCCGACCATCACCGCGCGGCTCAACTTCCAGCTGGCCTTCGGTGCACGGATCGGCCAGCGGCTGGCCGAGGCCCGCGACGAGGCCCGGGCGGAGGCCACCAGGTCCCGCGACAGCCGGCCCGGCACCGCGATCGCCCTGCGCGACAAGGACATCGAACTCAAGAGCTTCTACCGGGAGGCGTCCCAGGCCCGCGGCACCTGGCGGGCCACCAGTGCGACGGCCGGATACTCGTCGGCCGCGCGGCGAGCGGGCGACCGGGCGGGACGACGGGCGCGGCTGGGAGCGAACACCGAATTCGCCGGCGCGCGCACCGCCCTGGAGAAGTGACGCCCCGCGACACCCAGCGCGCGAAGGTGTATGCGGCCGAACAGTTCGTACGGACGCTGTTCGACCGTGCCGCCGAGCGGAACAATCCCGTCGTCGAGTTCTTCGGCGCACACCTGACGCTGCCGCCGGAGGGCCGCTTCGCGTCGGTGCCGTCGGTGCGGCGCTACGTCGACGACGTGCTCGCCCTGCCGGCCGTGCGGGAACGCTGGCCGGCCGCGG
>NZ_JAUMSQ010000323.1:0-9124 GCF_030519285.1 Mycolicibacterium arseniciresistens | reverse complement strand
CGGGCCTGGACGGCGGCCAGGTGGCGGCGGCGCACGGTGCCGTCGCGGAGCGGGCCGGTCAGGATCCGCGCTGCGGCCACCGCGTCGGCGACCGCCAGGTTGATGCCGACACCACCGATCGGCGACATCGCGTGCGCCGCGTCGCCGATCATCAGCAGCCCGTCGGTGTACCAGCGCCGCAACCGGTTCAATTGCACGTCAAGGAGTTTCACGTCATCGAAGGACTCCACCGTGGTCAGCCGGTCGCCGAGCCAGGGCAGCAGGCTGGTCACCTCGCGGCGGAACGCCTCGATGCCCTCGGCGCGCATCGGCTGATCGGCGCCCTTGCGGATGAGGTAGGCGATCTGGAAGTAGTCGCCGCGGTCGATCAGCGCGCAGCCGTGACCGGACCGGAAGATGCCGGTCAGCCCATGCGGGTCGGAGTCGTGGCGCGGCAGCCGGAACCACCACACGTCCATGGGTGCGCCGAAGCTGCGCCTCGGCAGTCCCGACGCGTCGCGCAGCGTCGACCCGCGGCCGTCGCACGCGACGGTGAGCTCGGCCCGCAGCTCGCGCTCCTCCCCGTCGGCGCCGCGGTAACGCACGCCGGTGACCCGACCGCTGCCGCCCCGCAACGGTCCCAGCACCTCGCTGCGGCGCAACAGCCGGAACGTCGGTTCGGCGTCCGCCGCCCGGGCCAGCAGCTCGAGGAAATCCCACTGCGGAACCAGCGCGATGTGCTGGTGTGCCCCCGGCAGGTGATCGAGCCCCACCCTGAGCGCCGTGTCCTGGATCGTGACGTTCACCTCGTCGATCAGGCGGTGCGGCACGCGGGCGAACTCGCCGGCCAGACCGAGCTCGTCGAGCAGCCGCAGCGTGCTGGCGTGCACCGTGTCACCGCGGAAGTCGCGCAGGAAGTCGGCGTGCTTCTCCAGCACGGTCACCGCGACGCCGCCGCGGGCGAGCAGCAGGCCCAGCATCATGCCTGCGGGGCCGCCACCGGCGACGACACACGTGGTGGACTCGACCGGGCCGGACATCGCCACATTGTCCGTCACCGAGGGCCGGGCGCCTAGCGTCCGTCGCCTAGTGTTGTGTCCGTGGGTGCATTCCTGAGCTGGTGGGACGGCGTCGAGCTGTGGCTTTCCGGTCTCGGGTTCGTGTTCCAGACGGTGGTGGTGATGCCGGTGGTGCTGGTGCTGGCCTACGGCGCCGCCGTGGTCCTGGACGGCGGGCTCAACCACGGCACGCGGCTGCTTCGCCGGATCCGGCATGACGAAACGGACCACATGTGAGCGGGCTGCCGCGGTCGCGGGTGACATTGGCGCTGGTCGTCCTGGTGCTGTTGGTCATCGTCACCTGGTGGTTGACCCGCTGACCGGGCCCACTCCCCGAGTGGCGGGTGCGCCCCACTCTGTTATTCTTCGCGCCATGCAAGCAGCGTCCGGCACCACCGAGGGGCACATCGTGGCCCTCATTGCCGTGGGTTGCGCTGTTGCAGACGTTTTCTGTTGTTGTCGCTGACCTCATTCCGTCCTGCGGTCTGGTGTCGGTAGTCGGCTGACGCCGTCTGGTGACAAGACAACGCCTTTCCGCTGTGGCGGGTACATCCGTATCCCACCCTCCGAAAGGTCATCCATCGTGAACACAGGCACCCTCGTCAAACGCTGGCGGCAAGCGGCCGTCATCGGCGCCGCCGCGACGCTGCTGGCGGCCTGCGGTGGCGGCTCCAGCGACGTCGCAGGCGAGGGCAGCAGTGACGCCGACACGACGCTCACCCTGGTCGCCTTCGCGGTGCCCGAGCCGGGCTGGTCGAAGGTGGCGCCCGCCTTCGCCGCGACCGAACAGGGCAAGGGCGTCGCGGTCACCGGTTCCTACGGCGCGTCGGGTGACCAGTCGCGCGGCGTCGAGTCCGGCAAGCCCGCCGACGTGGTGAACTTCTCCGTCGAGCCGGACATCACCCGCCTGGTCAAGGCCGGCAAGGTGGCCGAGGACTGGAACAGCAATGCGCTGAAGGGGATTCCGTTCGGCTCCGTGGTGAGCCTGGCCGTTCGCGAGGGCAACCCCAAGAACATCCGCGACTGGAACGACCTGCTCAAGCCGGGCGTCGAGGTGATCACGCCCAGCCCGTTGAGCTCCGGTTCGGCGAAGTGGAACCTTCTGGCGCCGTACGCGTTCGCCAGCAACGGCGGGCAGAACCCGCAGGCGGGCATCGACTTCGTCGACAAACTGGTCACCGAGCACGTCAAGCTGCGCCCCGCGTCCGGTCGCGAGGCCACCGACGTGTTCAAGCAGGGCAGCGGCGACGTCCTGCTGGCCTACGAGAACGAGGCGATCAACTTCGGCCTCGAGTACGTCAACCCGTCCCAGACGTTCAAGATCGAGAACCCGGTCGCCGTGGTGAACACGAGCCAGCACCTCGATAAGGCACGGGACTTCGTGAACTTCCAGTTCACCCCCGAGGCGCAGAAGATCTGGGCCGAAGCCGGCTTCCGGCCCGCCGATCCGAAGGTGCTGGCCGAGTTCACCGACAAGTACCCCGCCCCGGCGAAGCTGTGGACGATCGACAACCTCGGCGGCTGGAAGAAGGTCGACGCCGAACTGTTCAACAAGGACAACGGCACCATCACGAAGATCTACCAGAAGGCCACTGGATGACCACCGGGCTCGATCGCAACCCTGAGGCGATCCGGCCCGAACTCTCCGGCGACGGGGACCCGGGCCCTCGCCGCCGCCCCCTGATCGGCGGCTACGGCAGCACCGGCCTGCGAGTAGGCGCCGCGACGCTGTGGCTGTCGCTGATCGTGCTGCTGCCGCTCGGCGCGATCCTGTGGCAGTCGGTGGGTGGCGGCTGGGAGGCGTTCTGGTCGGCGGTCACCTCGCCCGCCGCCATCGCGTCGTTCCGGGTGACACTGACGATCTCGATCGGCGTCACCGTGGTCAACGCGGTGTTCGGGCTCCTGGTGGCCTGGGTGCTCACCCGTGACCAGTTCCCCGGCAAGCGGTTGGTCGACGCGTTGATCGACCTGCCGTTCGCGCTGCCGACCATCGTCGCGAGCCTGGTGATGCTGGCGCTCTACGGGCCGGCCAGCCCGGTCGACCTGCAGTTGCAGCACACCAAGTGGGGCGTCGGCATCGCGCTGCTGTTCGTCACGCTGCCATTCGTGGTCCGCTCCGTTCAGCCGGTGCTGCTCGAACTCGACCATGAGGTGGAGGAGGCGGCGGCGTCGCTCGGCGCGAACAACTACACGATCCTGACCAAGATCATCCTGCCCGCGCTGCTGCCGTCGCTGCTGTCGGGGGCCGGGCTGGCGTTCTCCCGCGCCATCGGGGAGTTCGGGTCGGTGGTGCTGATCGGCGGGGCGGTTCCGGGTGAGACCGAAGTGTCCTCGCAGTGGATCAGGACGTTGATCGAGAACGACGACCGCGTCGGAGCCGCGGCGATCTCGATCGTGTTGCTCGCCATCTCGTTCGTGGTGCTGTTCATCCTGCGGGCGATCGGGTCGCGCGCGGCCAAGCGAGAGGCGCTCGCACGATGACCCTGTCCCCGTTCGTCACCCGCCTGCTGCGGTTCGTCGCGCTGGCCTATCTCGCCGTGCTGGTGATCGTTCCGGTCGGGCTGATCCTCTGGCGCACATTCGAACCCGGCATCGGCGAGTTCTTCAGCTCGATCACCACGCCCGCCGCACTATCGGCGTTGCAGTTGTCGCTGCTGGTCGTGGCGATCGTGGTGCCGCTCAACGTGCTGTTCGGCGTGCCCACCGCACTGGTGTTGGCGCGCAACAAATTCCGGGGCAAGAGCATTCTGCAGTCGATCATCGACCTGCCGTTCGCCGTGTCACCGGTCGTCGTCGGCGTGGCGCTGATCCTGCTGTGGGGGACAGCCGGGCTGTTCGGGTTCGTCGAGAACGATCTCGGGCTGAAGATCATCTTCAGCTTCCCCGGAATCGTCCTGGCGAGCATCTTCGTCACCGTGCCGTTCGTGATCCGTGAGGTGGAACCGGTGCTGCACGAGATCGGCACCGACCAGGAGGAGGCGTCGGCCACCCTCGGCGCCCAGTGGTGGCAGACGTTCTGGCGGATCACGTTGCCCTCGATCCGGTGGGGGCTCACCTACGGCATCGTGCTGACCATCGCAAGGACGCTCGGCGAATACGGCGCGGTGATCATGGTGTCGTCCAATCTGCCCGGGCTGTCGCAGACCATGACCCTGCTCGTGTCCGACCGGTACTTCCGTAACAACGAGTACGGCGCCTATGCCATCTCGACCCTGTTGATGGGCGTGGCGGTGCTGGTGCTCGTCGCCCAGGTGATCCTCGACGCCCGGCGCGCCCGGGCCGCAAAATAGGTTTCAAGGAGAGCAGAACCATGACCAATGCGATCACCATCACCGGAGCGAACAAGCGCTACGGCGACTTCGCCGCACTGGACAACGTCGACTTCGTGGTGCCTGACGGATCGCTGACCGCGCTGCTCGGGCCGTCGGGGTCGGGCAAGTCGACCCTGCTGCGCGCGATCGCGGGCCTGGACCAGCCCGACACCGGCACCATCACCATCAAGGGCCGCGACGTCACCAATGTGCCGCCGCAGCGTCGCGGAATCGGTTTCGTGTTCCAGCACTACGCGGCGTTCAAGCACCTCACGGTGCGGGACAACGTGGCGTTCGGCCTGCGCATCCGCAAGCGCCCGAAGGCCGAGATCAAGGACAAGGTCGACAACCTGCTCGAGGTCGTCGGGCTCGCCGGCTTCCAGACCCGCTACCCGAGTCAGCTCTCCGGCGGCCAACGCCAGCGCATGGCACTGGCCCGGGCGCTGGCCGTCGACCCGGAGGTGCTGCTGCTCGACGAACCGTTCGGCGCCCTGGACGCCAAGGTCCGCGAAGACCTGCGGGCGTGGCTGCGCCGGCTGCACGACGAGGTGCACGTCACCACGGTGCTGGTGACGCACGACCAGGCGGAGGCGCTCGACGTCGCCGACCGCATCGCGGTGCTCAACAAGGGCCGCATCGAGCAGGTCGGGTCGCCGACCGAGGTCTACGACACTCCTGCCAACGCGTTCGTGATGTCGTTCCTGGGGGCGGTCTCCTCGCTCAACGGCACCCTGGTGCGGCCCCACGACATCCGGGTGGGGCGCAACCCCGAATTGCCGATCGCCGAGAGCGAGACGGTGAAGTCGACCGGGGTGGTGAAGGCGATCATCGACCGCGTAGTCGTCCTGGGCTTCGAGGTTCGCCTCGAGCTGACCAACGCCGCCACCAAGGCCCCGTTCACCGCGCAGATCACCCGCGGTGACGCCGAGGCACTCGGCCTGCGCGAGCGGGACACGGTGTACGTCCGCGCGACCCGCGTGCCGGAGATCCCGGGCGGCGCGGAACTACCCGAGACCGAAGAGGCGGAGCTCGGCGCGACGACCAGCGCCTAGGGGCGTCCGGCTAAGCGGCCACCGCCGACGAGGTCACCTCGTCGAAGCGGTCCAGCACCGTGGCCGCCACCAGGTTGTGCGAGCCCAGCGGCTCGGCCATCGTCATCGCTTCGCGCGCGGCGAAGCCGGCCACCCGATCGGTGATCCTGCCGGGCGCCAGGAACCACGGCACGATCACCACGCGGTCGGCTCCGCGGTGACGCAGCGCGGCGGCGGCCTGCGCCGGCGTGTTGTGCGGGACGGTGGCGAACGCCACTTCGGCTCCTGCCCAACGGGTTCCGACCGCCAAGGCGTGCGCCACGGCGGCCGTTCGGGCGTTGGCCGCGGCACTCGACGATCCCACCGCGGCCACCAGAACCCCGAGCCGTTCGTCGTCGGGTGACACCCCGGCCTCCGACAGGCGTTGCCGTGCCACGGCCAGCAGCGCGGGATCCTCGCCGAGGACGGCAGCCTGCCCGGCCCGGCAACCGGACTCGGCGATCATCGCCGGGATGTCGGTCCTGGCGTGGAACGCGTCGGCGAGCAGGAACGGCACGACGACGCCGTCCGGTGTCTGCCGCAGCACCTCGCCCAGCCGCGGACCGGTGTGGTCGAGAAACGCGGCGCGCACGTCCAGCCACGGCCGCAGACGCCGGATCCGGCCCGCCACGGCGTGGGTGACCTCCGCCGACCGCGGGTCGGCGGAGCCGTGGGCGGTCAGGATGAGGGTCGGCTCGGGCCGCGGGGGACTGGGCCGCGTCACGACGCGTGCAGCCCGCATTCCGTCTTGGCCAGGCCCTGCCAGCGGCCGCTGCGCGGGTCGGCGCCCTCGATCGGCTTGGCCGTGCACGGCGCGCACCCGATCGACGGGTAGCCCTCGTAGACCAGCGGGTTGACCAGCACCCCGTTGGTGTCGATGTAGGCCTGCATGTCGTCGTCGCTCCAGGCGGCCAGGGGGTTGATCTTGACCAGTCCGAACGCCTTGTCCCAGCTGATCAGCGGGGCGTTGGCGCGGGTCGGGGCCTCCACCCGGCGGATGCCGGTCACCCACGCCGAGTAGCCGCGCAGCGCCTTGCTCAGCGGTTCGACCTTGCGCATCCGGCAGCACTCGTTGGGCTCCCGCTCGAACAGATTCCTGCCGAACAGCTCGTCCTGCCTGGCCACCGAGTTCTCGGGCGCGACGTTGACGACGTTGACGTCGTAGACCGCCTCGACCGCGTCGCGCGTCCCGATCGTCTCGACGAAGTGGTAGCCGGTGTCGAGGAACAGCACGTCGACGCCGGGTCGCACCTTGGCGGCCAGATCCACCAGCACCGCGTCCTGCATGTTCGACGCGACGATGTAGTTGCCGCCGAAGTTCTCGTCGGTCCAGCGCAGCAGGTCGCCGGCCCCCGCGTCGGGTCCGAGTTCGGCCGCGCCGCGTTCGGCCAGCGCCTGCAGGTCGGTCTCCGTCATGAGATCGCTCATCGATTTCCTCCGCTCGTCACGCGGGCGCTCACCGCAGATCTGCGTCGTCGGCCCGCAGCGCCCACGTAGCGAAACGCTCGCCGTCCTCGCGTTGTTTCACGAAATTGCGCACAACCCGCTCGATGTAGTCGCCGAGTTCGGTCGCGAGCACTTTGTGCTGACGCAACTTGCGGCCGAAGCCGCTGTCCAGGCCGAGGCTTCCGCCGAGATGCACCTGGAATCCCTCCTCGGGTCCGTTGCCGTCGTCGATCATCTGGCCCTTGAACCCGATGTCGGCGACCTGGATGCGGGCACACGAGTTCGGGCAGCCGTTCAGGTTGATCGTCACCGGCACATCGAGCTGGGCGTTGATGTCCTCCAGCCGCTTCTCCAGCTCGGGCACCAGCACCTGGGAGCGGCTGCGGGTCTCGGCGAAGCTCAGCTTGCAGTACTCGATGCCGGTGCAGGCCATCAGGTTGCGCCGCCAGTGCGACGGTGTGGACGGCAGCCCGAGCGCGTCCAGGCCGGCGCGCAGCTCGTCGAGCTTGTCGTCGGGCACGTCGAGCACGATCAGCTTCTGGTAGGGCGTGAAGCGGATCCGGTCGCTGCCGACGGCCTCGGCCAGGTCGGCGACCTTGGTCAGGATGGTGCCGGACACGCGACCGGCGATCGGGGCGACGCCGACGGCGTTCAGCCCGTTCTTGAGTTTCTGCACGCCGACGTGGTCGATCGGGCGGGTCACCGGGTCCGGCGCCGGGCCGTCGATCAGCTTGCGGCCGAGGTACTCGTCCTCGAGCACCTGGCGGAATTTCTCGACGCCCCAGTCCTTGATCAGGAACTTGAGCCGTGCCTTCGCCCGCAGCCGGCGGTAACCGTAGTCGCGGAAGACGCTGACCACGCCCTCCCACACATCGGGCACCTCGTCGAGCGGCACCCACGCGCCGACCCGCTGGCCCAGCATCGGGTTGGTCGACAGGCCGCCGCCCACCCAGAGGTCGAATCCGGGACCGTGCTCGGGGTGGTTCACGCCGATGAACGCGACGTCGTTGACCTCGTGCACCACGTCCTGGAGGCCGGAGATCGCGGTCTTGAACTTGCGAGGCAGATTCGAGTACTCCGGCTTGCCGATGTAGCGCTTGACGATCTCGTTGACCGCAGGCGTGCCGTCGATCACCTCGTCGAGGGACTCACCGGCCAGCGGGGAGCCCAGCACGACGCGGGGGCAGTCGCCGCACGCCTCGGTGGTCTGCAGGCCGACGGCGTCGAGTCGCTGCCAGATCTCCGGCATGTTCTTGACGTCGATCCAGTGGTACTGGATGTTCTGCCGGTCGGAGATGTCGGCGGTGTCCCTGGCAAACTGGGTCGAAATCTCGCCTAATGTGCGCAGTGCCGCGGCGCTCAGCGCGCCGCCGTCGCTGCGGACCCGCAGCATGAAGTACTCGTCTTCGAGCATGTCGGTGTTCTCGTCACCGGTCCAGGTGCCGTCGTAGCCGGGCTTGCGCTGGGTGTAGAGGCCCCACCAGCGGAAGCGGCCGCGCAGGTCACCCTTGTCGATGCTGTCGAAGCCGCCCTCGGCGTAGATGTTCTCGATCCGAGCCCGCACGTTGAGCGGGTTGTCGTCCTTCTTGGCCTGCTCGTTGGCGTTGAGCGGTTCGCGGTAGCCCAGCTTCCACTGGCCCTCGCCGCGGGGACGCTTGGGGGCCCTGGCCTTGGGCGAGGTGGGGGTTTCGGTCACGGGGTGTGGCTCCTTCGGAGGAGCCGGCGTACGGAACGCGCTGTTCACCGGTGGCTGTCCGGCGGCGCAGATCCGGGGCCAGCTGGAAGTTCAGGTGGGCAGGTCTACGGCACTAAGGCAGACAACACGAGGTACATACGCGCTTGAAATCGACATGCCGACGCACCACCAGCGAGACGCGGGGGAACTGGGCGGCAGTCACGCACCCGATTGTGCCACGAATTGCGCCGACCTCCCTAACCGGGCCAGATTTGCGCTCACGGTGAGTGAAAGGGTGCACTGGCGAGATCAGGGAAAATGGCGCCATGACCGTCAACGCCGCGCCGGCAGGCCGGCCCGTGCTGGCCGCGACGCCGGGCCGGCCGTTCGGCATCTACATCCATGTGCCGTTCTGCGCGACCCGCTGCGGGTACTGCGACTTCAACACCTACACGCCGTCCGAGCTGGGCGGCGCCAACCCGGACGGCTGGTTGGCGGCGCTGCGCGTCGAGCTCGACATGGCGGCCGCGCAGCTGGGTGTGCCGCCCGCGGTGCAGACGGTGTTCGTCGGCGGTGGCACGCCCT
>NZ_JAUMSQ010000322.1:0-4101 GCF_030519285.1 Mycolicibacterium arseniciresistens | reverse complement strand
CGGCGTGCGGCCGCCCGCGGTGCGCGCGGGTTCCGGTTCGGTGGGGCGGTCCTGGAGCGCGGTGCTCACGGCGTGCGGCGGGCGGCCGAGGAGTCCGCGTCGAGGGCGGGGTCGACGCGCTGGTAGATGGCCATCACGTCGTCGCGGTTCATGCCGACGGCGGGGCGGTCCAGCACCTTTCGGCCGTTGCGCAGCCCCACCATGCGGTGTGCCCAGCCCAGCGCGAGGTCGACCTGGTGCAGGGTGCACACGACGGTCAGCTTCTCCTCGATACAGACCCGGAACAGCAGATCCATCACGACGCCGGCGTTCTCGGGGTCGAGCGACGCGACGGGTTCGTCGGCCAGCAGCAGTCCGGGTTTCTGCATCAGCGTCCGCGCGATGGCCACCCGTTGCTGCTGACCGCCGGACAGCGTGTCGGCGCGGCGTTCGGCGAAGTCGGCCAGGCCGACCCGGTCCAGGTGTGCCAGCGCCTCGGCCCGCATCGTCTTCGGATACGTCAGAGCGCCGTAGCGGGGCAGGCCCAGCCGCCCCAGTCCGCCGATCAAGACGTTCTCCAGGCAGCTGAGCCGCCCGACGAGGTTGAAGTGCTGGAACACGAACCCGACGTTGCGCCGCAGCGCACGCAACTGCGACCGGCTCGCCGTGTCCACCCGGGTGCCCCCGACATCCACCGTGCCGGAGGTGACCGGATGCAGGCCGTTGAGACAGCGCAGCAGCGTGGACTTGCCCGAGCCGGAGAGGCCGAGCAGGACCAGCAGTTCGCTGCGGCGCACCTCGACGGAGACGTCGTCGAGCGCCAGCGTATCGCCGAACCGCTTGGTGACGTTGAGCGCCTCGACCACCACCGCGTCGCCTGCCACGTCGGGATGGAGCAGATCGGTGGTGCTCATCGTCAGCTCTTGCACTTCTCGGAGCCGGTGACCTCGCACACCTTGCGCACCCCGTCGTAGGCCGAGTCGTCAACGGCGACAACGCCCCAGGCCCGCTCGTCGGTGATCAGGCAGCCGTCGCCCTCGCAGAACCCCTCGCTCTGCATGACCTCGGCGTTGGCCTTCTCGGTGAACAGGCTCTTGAGCTTGTCGACGGCCTCGGTGCCGAGATCGTCGTTGGCCGCGAAGACCGACCCGGCGATCATCTCGGACTTCCAGACGGTCTTGAGGTCGCCGGGCGCCAGGTCGCCCTTCTCGACCATGGTCTTGTCGACCATGCTGTCGAAGGCGAAGCCGGCGTCGCAGTCACCCGACTTGATCGACAGCGCCGACGCATCGTGGCCGCCGGCGTAGATCGGCGTCATCGCCGCCGAGATGTCGGCCTCCGAACCGGATTTGATCACGCCCTCCTCGATCAGACCGGCCGACGGGTACAGGAAGCCCGAGGTGGAACTCGGGTCGACGAAGCACACCTTCTTGCCCGCGAAGTCCTTGAGGCCGTTGACCGATGCGTTGTCCGCCTTGGCCAGGCCGTAGGACTGGTAGCCCGGCTCCGCGCCCTTCTCCTCGATGACGGCGCCGAGCGGGGTGATCTTGGCCCCGTTGAGTCCGGCGACGACGTAGGCGAACGGCCCGAAGAAGGCCAGGTCGACGTTGTCGGCGATCATCCCCTCCACCACGCCGGCGTAGTCGGAGGCCTGCACGAACTCCACCTTCGCGCCGGTCTCCTTCTCCAGCAGCTTGATCAGCGGTTCATAGCTCGCCTTGAGGTCCGCGGAGTTCTCCGCGGGCACGGCGGCCAGCGTCAGCGTCTCGGGGAAACCCTGTCCAGTCTTGGCGTCGGAGCCGGAGTCCGACCCCGAACAACCGGACAGCGCAAGCGCGAGCGAGGAGACCACCGCGGCGGCGGTCAGGGCAGAGCGGCGGGCACGGGTCTTCATCAGTAATCCTTCGGGCTGGAGGGTGGTCAGGCGGGCAGGAGGAGGGACGGCAGGTCGGCGACCGACCGGAGCACGTGGGTGGCGCCTGCGCCGCGCAGCGCCTGCTCGTCGTGCGCGCCGGTCAGCACGCCCGCGACCAGGCCTGCGCCGGCTCGACGGCCGGACAGGATGTCGCTGGCGGTGTCACCGGCGACGGCGACGTGGACGACGTCGTCCACCCCGGCGCGCATCAGCGCGGTGAGCACCAGGTCCGGGTGGGGCCTGCCGCGGACGCCGTCGCCGGGGGCGATGGTGAGGTCGGCGATGTCCTCCCAGCCCAGCGCCGTCAGGATCCGGCGCTGGGTGCCGGGGCTGAACCCGGTTGTCAGCGCGACCTTCACCCCGGCCGACCGCAGCTGCGAGATGGCCTCCGCCGCACCGGCGATGGGCTGCACCCCGCCGTCGACGTAGTGTTCGTAGGTCTTCTCGAAGGCCGCGTTGGCCTGTTGCGCGCGCTCCTCGGCGCCGAACAGAGCGCGGAACACCTCGATCTTCGACTGGCCCATGGTGTCCAGCACGTAGCGCCGCGCGTACTCGCGTTCCGCGCCGTCGACCGGCACACCCACCTCGGTGGCCGCCTCGTCGAAGGCACGGATCACCAGCCCGTCGTCGGCCACGGTGGTTCCGGCCATGTCGAGGACTGCCAGGGCGGGTGTCTGATTCGGCACACCGACACCTTGGGCCGCGGTACGTACGGCGAGGTACCGGTGAGCGGAACGCCGGGTGAACACCCGCTGGCCATTTGGTCTAGACCATGAGTGGGTACAGTGTCGGACCGTGACGGCCGTGCAGCCCCGCATCCTCAAGCACCAGATGGTGCGCGCCCACCTCGACCGCCTGCTCGACGGGATGACCGAGGGCGAGGCGTTCCCCTCCGAACGCGACCTCGCGGAGCGGTTCGACGTCGCCCGCGAGACGGTGCGCCAGGCGCTGCGCGAACTGCTGCTCGCCGGGCGCATCGAACGGCGCGGCCGCAGCACCGTGGTGTCCCGGCCGAAACTGGTGCAGCCGCTGGCGATGGGGTCCTACACCGAAGCGGCCCGCGCCCGCGGGCTGAGCGCCGAACGGTTGCTGCTCGGGTGGACCGACCTGGAGGCCGACGACGCGCTGGCGGCTCACCTCGCCATCGACCCCGGCGCACAGGTGTGGCAGCTCGAACGGGTACTGATCGTCGACGGCTTCCGCATCGGACTGGAGACCACCTATCTACCGGCGCAACGCTATCCGGGTCTCGTCGACGGGTTCGACAGCCGGACGTCGCTGTACGCGGAGATCACCGCGCGCGGCATCGCGTTCACCCGCACGGCCGACACCATCGAGACCACGCTGCCCGACGCCCGCGAAGCGGCGCTGCTCGCCGTGGACGCCCGCACGCCGATGTTCCTGATCAATCGCGTCTCCTACGACCAGGACGACACGCCGATCGAACGGTGCCGGTCGCTGTACCGCGGGGACCGGATGACGTTCACCACCACCATGCGGGCCTGAGCGGCCCGGCCGGCGTCACCGAATGGTCAGGCCGCCGCTCCGGCACAGCCCATAGGCTGGCGGTCGTGCGGGCGTATCGCAGAGAGGCGACCTCGGTCACCGTCGGCGTGCTGCTGCTGGTGGCCGCATTCGTCGTCCCGCACCTTCACCTCGACGTGGTGACCCCGCTGCTGAACGCCACCCCGGAACGGTTCCGCAGCTTCGCCGCCACATCACCGGTGTTCGGCTGGTGGGAGGCGCACACCGGTTGGGGCACCGTGCCGGCGATCGTCATCGCGCTCGCTGCGGTGCTGTGGGGACCGGCACTCGCGCAGCGGTTGCCGTGGCGGGCCCTGACCCTCGCAGTGTGGGCGACGTCCGCGGCGTGGGCGTTCGCGCTGGCCATGGTCGACGGCTGGCAGCGCGGTTTCGCCGGCAGGCTCACCGCGCGCCACGAGTACCTGCTCGAGGTGCCGCATGTCACCGACGCACCGGAGATGGTCCGCACGTTCGCCGGACGGATCCTGGACTTCCAGCCCGACTCCTGGATCACCCACGTGTCCGGTCACCCGCCGGGCGCGCTGCTGACCTTCGTATGGCTGGACCGCATCGGTCTCGGCGGTGGCGGCTGGGCCGGGGTGTGGTGCGTGCTGGTCGGCTCGAGTGCGGCGGCGGCGATCATCGTGGCCGTCCGCGCGCTCACCGACGAGCACACCGCGCGG
>NZ_JAUMSQ010000321.1:0-5044 GCF_030519285.1 Mycolicibacterium arseniciresistens | reverse complement strand
GCTGGGCCGGGGTGTGGTGCGTGCTGGTCGGCTCGAGTGCGGCGGCGGCGATCATCGTGGCCGTCCGCGCGCTCACCGACGAGCACACCGCGCGGCTGGCGGCGCCGTTCGTGGCGGTCGCCCCGACGGCGATCTGGATCGCGGTGTCCGCCGACGGCTACTTCGCCGGGGTGGCGGCCTGGGGCCTCGCGCTGCTGGCGCTGGCCGTCCGCCGCACCGTGCGGTGGCCGGAGGTGGCCGCACTAGCCGCAGGCACGCTGCTGGGCTGGGGCATCTTCCTCAACTACGGCCTCGGGCTGATCGCGCTGCTCGCCGTCGCGGTGCTGGTCTGTGCGGCCGACTGGCGCAGCGCCCTGCGCGCGTTCGTGCCTGCCGTGCTCGCCGCGCTCGCCGTGGTCGGCGCGTTCGCCATCGCCGGCTTCTGGTGGTTCGACGGTTACCACCTTGTGCAGGAGCGCTATTGGCAGGGTATCGCCGTCGAGCGGCCGTTCCAGTACTGGGGCTGGGCCAATTTCGCGTCGGTGATCTGCGCGATCGGCCTCGGCAGCGTGGCCGGCATCGGCCGGGTCTTCGACATCGCGGCGATCCGCCGTCGCTGCGGACTGCACATCGTGCTCATCGGCGCACTGCTCGCCATCGTCTGCGCGGACCTGAGCATGTTGAGCAAGGCCGAGACCGAACGCATCTGGCTCCCGTTCACGATCTGGCTGACCGCGGCCGGGGCGCTGCTGCCGCCACGCGCGCAGCGGTACTGGCTCGCGCTCAACGTGCTCGGAGCACTCGCGTTGAACCACTTCATATTCACCAATTGGTGATTCGGCCCGCCGCAGTTTGGCGGCATCGCGGCCGGGTAGACGACCGACATGTCTGAAGCCAACACCGCGCTCATCACCGGCGCCTCCAGCGGAATCGGATTCGAATTGGCGAAGCAATTCGCCCAGCACGGCTACGACCTGGTCGTCACCGCCGAGGACGACGGCATCAACGACGTGCCGGGCCGGCTCGCCGAATTCGGCACCGCCGTCCAGGCCGTGCAGGCGGACCTGCGCACCGCCGACGGCGTCGAGCACGTCTACCACAGCACGATCGAAGGCGGCCGGGTGCTGTCGGCCGCGGCGCTCAACGCCGGCATCGGCCGCGGCGGCAGGTTCATCGAGACCGAACTCGCCGACGACCTGAGCATCATCGACCTCAACGTCCGGTCCACCGTGCACCTGGCCAAACTCGTGTTGCGGGACATGGCGAATCGCGAGGAGGGCAAGGTGCTGTTCACCTCCTCGGTGGCGTCGATGATGCCCGGCTCCTACCAGACCGTGTACAACGCGTCGAAGTCGTTCATCCAGTCCTTCGCCGAGGCGCTGCGCGACGAGTTGCGGGACACCTCCATCACGATCACCGCGCTGATGCCCGGCCCCACCGACACCGACTTCTTCCACCGCGCCAACCTCGACGGCGCTCCCGTCGGGAAGATGAGCAAGGACGATCCCGCGCAGGTCGCCCGCCAGGGTTTCGAGGCGCTGATGCGCGGCGACCAGAAGGTGGTCGGCGGCGGGGTGTCATCGAAGATCATGGGCACTGTCAGCCGGGTGCTGCCCGACACGGTGAAGGCCGTGGGCAGCCGGCTGATCTCCGCTCCCATCAACCGGTGAGCGGCTGACGGATCGGTGACACGCGGCAGTTGACGGAGCCGGAACCCGCCGTGTGGGCGACAATGAACCGATGGCGAAGCGGCCGGAAGGCGGCCACCGTCCCCCGCGCTGGCGCAGTCCCCTGCGGGGGCTCTGGCTGACGTCGACGCTGGGCGCCGTCCTGCTGACGGCGCTGCCGATCATCACCCTGACCGGCCTGCTGTCCTACATCGCCTACGGGCCGCAGTTCGGCCAGGCCGCACCCGCCGACGTCGGATGGCTGAAGCTGCCGACCTTCGACTGGCCCACCGACCCCTCCTGGCTCTATCGCCTCAACCAGGGCCTGCACGTCGGGCTCGGCCTGATCATCGTGCCGGTGGTGCTCGCCAAGCTGTGGTCGGTGATCCCGAAGCTGTTCGTCTGGCCCCCCGCCCGCTCGATCGCACAACTGCTGGAACGTATTTCGTTGCTGATGCTGGTCGGCGGCATCCTGTTCGAGATCGTCACCGGCGTGCTGAACATCCAGTACGACTACATCTTCGGGTTCAGCTTCTACACCGCCCACTACTTCGGCGCCTGGGTGTTCATCGCCGGCTTCGTCGTCCACGTCGCGATCAAGCTGCCCAGGATGCGGGCCGGTCTTCGGTCGATGTCGATGCGCGAGGTGTTGCGCACCAGCCGCGCCGACACCCGGCCGGAGCGCTTCGACTCCGACGGGCTGGTCTCCATCGACCCAGCGCCACCGACGATGAGCCGCCGCGGCGCGCTCGCCCTGGTCGGCGGCGGCGCCCTGCTGGTCGCCGTGCTGACGGCCGGCCAGACCGTCGGCGGTGTCACCCGTCAGGCGGCACTGCTGCTGCCGCGCGGCCGCAGCCGCGGGGACGGACCCAACGACTTCCAGGTCAACCGCACCGCGGCCGCCGCGCGCATCACAGCCGAGAACACCGGCGCGGGTTGGCGACTCACACTCCGCGGCGGACCCGCACCCGTCGTCCTCGACCTGGCGGCGTTGCGTGCGATGCCGCAGCACACCGCGCGGCTGCCCATCGCCTGCGTCGAGGGCTGGTCGACCACCGAGACCTGGACCGGCGTGCGGCTGCGCGACCTGGCGCAGCGGGCGGGCGTGCCGAGCCCGGCGTCGGCCAGGGTGTTCTCGGTGGAACGCCGGGGCGCTTTCAATCGTGCTGCGCTGCAGGCCAACCAGGTCACTCACTCCGATGCGCTGCTGGCGCTGCGGGTCAACGGCGCCGAACTGTCGCTCGATCACGGCTATCCCGCGCGGGTCATCGTGCCGGCGCTGCCGGGTGTGCACAACACCAAGTGGGTGTCCGGCATCGACTTCGTGAGGCGCTGAGATGGTCGCCCGGTTCCGTGCGGTGTACGGCTCGCATCCGCTGCACCTGCTCACGCTGATCGCCGGTTTCACGCTCTTCGGCGCGGTGATCGCGACGATCGGCTGGCGCGCGCTGTGGAATCCGAACGTGTGGTGGCAGTCGATCGCCGTGTGGTTCGCCGCCGCGGTGATCCTGCACGACCTGGTGCTGTTCCCGCTGTACGCGCTCGCCGACCGCGTGCTCACGCTGACACGGCGCATCCCGGTACCCGTTCCGGTACTGAACCACCTGCGCATCCCGGCGCTCGGCGCCGGCCTGACCCTGCTGATGTTCCTACCCGGCATCATCGCCCAGGGCGGGCCCGCGTACACCGCCGCCACCGGACAGACACAGGAACCGTTTCTCGGCCGCTGGCTGCTTCTCACCGCCGCGATGTTCGGTGCGAGCGCCGTCGTCTACGCGGTCAGGCTGGCCACCACGCACCGATCTTCTACGGCGACACCAGAATAGCGACCACCCGACGGCCGACCGGATGGATCGACGCCAACGCCAGGCCCACTTCGTCGGCCAGCGCCGCCGCACAGTCGATGCCGACCGACGCCCACCGGAACCACGGCCCGATCGTCTCGGACGACTCGAGCCGCACCATGCGCGCACACACACCCGTTGCCAACGCGTCGAACTCGACCACACAGCGGCCGTCGGGACGCAGCAGCTCGGCCGCCCTGCGCAGCACCCGCCGCGGATCGCCGCCGAGGCCGACGTTGCCGTCGGCCAGCAGCGCCGTCTGCCAGCGCCCCGTACCGGGCAGTTCGCCGAAGACGTCGCGCCGCAGCGCAGGCGCGCCGTTGCGGCGGGCCAGCTCCACCGCCGTCGCCGACTGATCCACACCGAGAGCGGGGATCCCACGCTTGATCAGGTCGACCACCAGACGCCCCGGCCCGCAACCCAGGTCGATCGTCGGCCCCTCGCACAGGTCGACGATCGCCTCGTCGAACGCCTGGTCGGCATGCCTGCCGCCGAGCCAGCTGCGCACCGGCAGGGTCCGCACGTCTCCGTCATCGCTTCTCAGCCAACATCGTTCGCCGTCCAGGGCGCGGTCGTAGAGGTTTCCCAGCATCGGCTACAGTCCCGCCGCCGCAGTCGCGAACGGGAACCTCGCGCCGGGGTGACATCGTCGCCGGACCGCGTCGACGTCCGCCGCGGTGTCGACGTCGGCGAGTTCGTCGACCATCGTGACCTCCAGTCCCTTGTGCTGTAGCGCCTGCCGGGTGAGCGCGCCGGTGTCGGCCTGCGACATCGGCACCTGACGCAGGCAGTCGGCCGACGCCGCCGATCGCACGCCGAGCACCCACCAGCCGCCGTCGACGGCCATCCCCAACAACGCCTCGGCATCGAGCAGCCGGCCGGCGCAGCGGGTCAGCAGCTCGCCGGTGACCTGCGGGGTGTCCATGCCGATCTGCAGCACCGGGGCGCCGTCCGTTGCGGCGGCCGCATCCGCGTGGGCGTTGGCGAGCCGGTCGGCGAACGTGTCACCGCGCTGCGCGATGACCGTGAAGTCGGCCAGCCGTTCCCTGATCTCGGCACTGCAGGCGGCGCTGTCGAGGTCACCGGTCAGCGCGACCACCCGTGACCGCACGCCGGCCAGGCACACCGCGTCGAGCGTGTCGAGCAGTGCCGCCGCGGCGACGACTGCAGCGAGATGGTTGCCGATCGTGTGGGCCAGCCGCGTCTTGGCCAGGCCGGGCACCGGGGCCTTGGCCATCACCAGCAGCGTCACCGGGATCACGAGATCCTCTTCCAGAAGTCGAGCCCGGCGACCACACTGCCGCGCAGCGAGCCGCTGACCTTGGACCTGCCCCCGGTGCGCGGTCCGTAGGAGACGTCGCATTCGGTCACTCGCCAACCCGCAGCGGCAGCTCGGACCAGCAGTTCCACCGGATACCCGGAACGCCGATCGACGACACCCAGCGCCAGCAGGGCGTCGCGGCGCGCGACCCGCATCGGCGCGATGTCGTGCACGTCCAGCCCGTGCCGCTGCCGCAGCCGCCAGCACACCGCCGCCGTTCCCAGCCGGGCGTG
>NZ_JAUMSQ010000320.1:0-4481 GCF_030519285.1 Mycolicibacterium arseniciresistens | reverse complement strand
GCGCACCCGGCGCGGCCGACGGTCTGCGCGCCGTGCTGCGCGACCTGCCGCCGGTGCGCGGGGTGGTTCACGCGGCGGGCGTGGAAGCCGGTGCGCTGCTGGCCAACACCACTGCCGAGGACTTCGCGGCGGCCATGCACCCGAAGGTGCACGGCACCCTCGCCCTGCACGAGGTGTTCCCGCCCGCAACGCTGGACTGGATGGTGCTGTTCTCGTCGTGCGGCTACCTGGCCGGCTTCCCGGGTCAGGGCGCGTATGCCTGCGCGAACTCGTTCCTCGACGTGATGGCGCGGCATCGCCGCGGTCTGGGTGACCGCACCACGAGCGTGGCGTGGACGGCCTGGCGCGGCCTCGGCATGGGCTCGGCGTCGGAGTTCGTCGCGGCACAGCTCGACGCGCTGGGCATGGGCACCGTCGGCGCCGACGACGCGATGCGCGCGCTCGACCTGGCGATGCGTGACGACAGCCCGAATGTCGTTGTGCTGCCTGTGCTCCCGAGTGCCTCCGCGGTGCCGATGCTGGCCGACGTGGCGCCGTCGGACGACGCGGTCGACGACGGCCCTCCGGCGCAGGAGATGACCTCGGGCGAGACGGACCCCGCGGTGCTGGGGCAACGGGTGCTGGCCGCGGTCGCCGCGCAGCTGGGCCTGACCGAGGCCGATGTGAACCCCGACCTGCCGCTGGTCGAGCTCGGCGTCGATTCGATCATGACCGTGCGGCTGCGGCGCCAGCTGGAGAAGCAGACCGGGCTGGTGCTGCCGCCGACGCTGCTGTGGGAGCACCCGACGGCCGCGGCCGTCACGGCCAGGCTCGTCGAGATGCTCACCCCCGGCGAGAAGGTCGACGTCTAGCGATTTCTGCGCGGAAACGTTCGCCCAGCGATCGTGAGCGCGCCGAAATCACCCTTGGATCGCGGCGATGACCTTCTTCTTGTCCACCTTGCCGACCGGTGTGGCGGGCAGCGAAGGCATCGCGACGAGCGTGTCGGGCCTGGCGTGCGCCGAGGCGCCGCGCTCGTCGAGGAAGGCGTTGAGCTCGGCCAGTGTCACCGGGGCGCCGCTGAAGACCACTGCGGCGCAGATCTTCTCGCCGAGGTACTCGTCGGGCAGGGCGACGGCCGCCGCCGCGTAGATGGCCGGGTGGGCGAGCAGGTGGTCCTCGAGGTCGGTGGCCGACACCGTCTCGCCGCCGCGGTGGATGACGTCCTTGATGCGGCCGGTCACCTCGATGTTGCCCGCGAGCGGACCGTCGGCGAACAGGCGCACCCGGTCGCCGCTGCGGTAGAAGCCGTCCGGGCTGAAGGAGCGCGCGTTGGCCTCCTCGGCGCGGTAGTAGCCGTTGATCGTGTACGGCCCGCGCACCAGCAGTTCGCCCTCCTCACCGGGCGCGACCTCGACGCCGTTGTCGTCGACCACCCGCAGTTCGTCGTGCGGTGACATCGGCCTGCCCTGGGTGTGGGTCACCACGTCGACGGGATCACCGGGCCGGGTGAACTGCAGCATGCCCTCGGCCATCCCGAAGATCTGCTGCAGGCCGTCGGTCAGGCCGTCGTAGATGAAGCGGGCCTCCTCCGGCGACAGCCGCGACCCACCGACCTGCACGAGGCGCAGTGACGTCGGCAGCACCGGTTCCCACTCGCAGGCCTGGGCCCACAGCTTGGCCAGCGCATTGACCAGACCGGTGACGGTGACCTGATGCCGGTCGATCAGAGCGAAGGCCGATTCCGGGCTCGGGTCGGCGGTGAACACCGTGGTCGCGCCGACCGTCATCGCGCCGAGCAGTCCCGGGCAGCCGAGCGGGAAGTTGTGGCCGGCGGGCAACGCCACGAGATAGACGTCCTCGGAGGTCATCTGGCACTCGCGGGCCATGCCCACCGCGTTGTAGACGTAGTCGTCGTGGGTCCGCGCGATCAGCTTGGGCAGCCCGGTGGTGCCGCCCGAGACCAGCAGCAGCGCGGGTGCGTCCGGATCGAACGGCGCCGAAGGTGCTGCGGCGCCGTCGAATCCGGTCAGTGTCGACCAGGGTGTGAACGGTCCGGCATCACCGTCGACCACGATGTGGCGCAGCGCCGGGTGCTGGTCCCGCAGTCCGGCCGCGAGCTCGCGGTAGTCGAAGCCCTTGACCTGATCGGCGATGACGAGCCCGACGGCGCCGCTGACGGAGGCGAAGTGACCCATCTCGGCCGCCCGGTGCCCCGGCAGGCACATCACCGGCACGGCGCCGGCCCGCAGCACCCCGAACAGTGCGACGGCGAACTGGCAGGAGTTGGGGAGTTGCACCAGGATCCGGTCGCCGGGGGCGATGCCCAGTGCGCTCAGCCCTGCGGCCACCCGGTCGGCGACCGCGTCGAGTTCGGCGAAGGTGTAGCCGCGGTCGGCGTCGACGACGCCGAGCTTGTCCGGCCAGGCCGCGGCCGCATCCCCGAGGATGGAGTCGAGTGGGCGCCCCGTCCACAGCCCGGCCTGCCGGTAGTGCTGCGCGCGCTCGGCCGGGAACGGTACGAAGCCCTGCCGGAGTTCATCGGTCGGGGCGTCGTCGCCGGTGCGGGTGTCACGCGAAAAACCCGTGCTCATAGGTGGAATCCGCCCCTCGGGGTAGGTGTGTTCGGTGCACCGAATATAGGGTAGCCTGCTGCGAGTTAGGGCAGCCTGTACTAAATCTCATAGCCACCTGGGAGGCATCACGTGGGTGACGCCGCGACGAGTTCCGCGACCGTTCGCGACGAAGTCGCCGAGCTCCTCGGCATCAGCCCGGACAGCCTCGACCCGCAGGCGGACCTGATCGCCTCCGGTCTGGACTCGATCCGGATGATGTCGCTGTCGGGCCGCTGGCGCAAACAGGGCATCGACGTCGGATTCGCCGCGCTGGCAGCCGATCCCACGGTGCAGGCCTGGTCGGAGCTGGTGGCTCGCTTCCGCCCGCAGGACCGGCCGCAGCAGCCGGCACCGGCGGTCAAGCCCGTCGATCCCGACGAGCCGTTCCCGCTCGCCCCGATCCAGCACGCGATGTGGGTGGGCCGCAACGACGACCAGGTGCTCGGTGGTGTCGCGGGCCACCTCTACGTCGAGTTCGACGGGGCCGGAGTGGATCCCGGCCGTCTGCAGGACGCGGCGAGCAGGCTGGCCCGTCGTCATCCCATGTTGCGCGTCGAGATCCTGCCCGACGGAACCCAGCGCATCAGCAACCGCGACCTCCCGGTCACCGTCCATGACCTACGCGAGCTCGCCGTCGAGGCGGCCGAGGCCAGGCTGGAGGAGATCCGCGACGCGAAGTCCCACCAGCTGCTGTTCGGCGAGGTGCTCGAGATCGGCCTGTCGCTGCTGCCCGGCGGGCGCACCCGATTGCACGTCGACATGGACATGCAGGCCGCCGATGCGGTGAGCTACCGCAACTTCATGGCCGACCTCGCCTCGTTCTACCTCGGCCGCGACCTGCCCGAGCTGCAGTACACCTACCGCGAGTACCGGGCCGCGCTGACGGCGGCGGCGCCCGGGCCCACCGACGAGGACCGTGACTGGTGGGCCGAGCGCATCCCCGATCTGCCAGAACCGCCGACGCTGCCGCTGGTGCCGCGCGCCGAGCAGCGCAACCCGCGGCGCAGCATCCGCAAGTGGCGCACCCTCGACGTCGCGACCCGCGACGCGTTGTTCGCCGCCGCCCACCGGCGCGGTGTCACGCCGGCGATGGCGGTCGGCGCCTCCTACGCCGGGGCGCTGGCGCGGTGGTCGGTCAACCAGCGGTTCCTGCTCAACCTGCCGATGTTCGGCCGTGAGCCGTTCCACCCAGACGTCGACAAGCTGGTCGGCGACTTCACCTCGTCGCTGATGCTCGACCTCGACCTGTCCGACGCAGGCACGCCCGCCGCGCGCGCCCGGGTGGTGCAGGAGGCGCTGCACCGCGCCGCCGCGCACTCCAGCTATTCGGGGCTGTCGGTGATCCGCGACCTGACCCGCCACCGCGGCACCCAGACGCTGGTGCCGTTCGTCTACACCAGCGCACTGGGCCTGGGCGACCTGTTCGCCGGCGACGTCACCGACCAGTTCGGCAGCCCGGTGTGGACGATCTCGCAGGGCCCGCAGGTCTACATCGACGCGCAGGCCACGCCGGTGGCCGAGGGCCTGATGATCAACTGGGACGTCCGGGCCGACGCGTTCCGGCCCGGCGTCGTCGACGCGATGTTCGATTACCACCTCGACGAGCTGTGCCGGCTCGCCACCGACGACGCGGCCTGGGAGGCCGCCGATCCGCCGGCCGTCACCGCAGAGCAGCATGCCGTGCGCGCCGCGGCCAACGCCGTCACGGCGCCGGTGAGCGGAGACGCCCTGCACGACGGCTTCTTCCGTACCGCCGCGGCCACCCCGGACGCGCCCGCGGTGTTCAGCGGCGACGCCGACCTCACCTACGCGCAGCTGCGCGAGCAGGTGCTGGCGGTCACCGCGACCCTGCGCGAGCACGGCGTGGGCGCGGGCGACGTGGTGGCC
>NZ_JAUMSQ010000032.1:0-730 GCF_030519285.1 Mycolicibacterium arseniciresistens | reverse complement strand
TGACCAGGATGTTCAGTTTTCCCGGGGCTGGTGGTGCGGTCGAGCGGTACTGGCCCCCGCTGGGGGTGACGAACTGCGCGGTGTGGACGCCGTCGACCTCGCTGGTGGCGACCTGCCAGCCCGGGGCCTCCTTGTCGTAATTGCAGCGCGCGCACTCACCCAGACCGTTGACCGCACTGGTCGGCCCGCCCTTGTGGTGCGGGTGGGCGTGGTCGTGGTGGCGGATCGGCGCATCGCAATACGGGGTACGACACCGCTGATCACGCAGATCGATGAACCTCGCCAACCCTTTCGGGAAACACCGCGACCGCGACTCCATCGCCACCAACGCCCCCGAGGACGGCCGCGCATAGAGCCGCCGCAGCGCCGCCGCCCCGGTACCGGCGGCGTCGGCCACCATTCGCCGCGCGATGGCCGCCGGGATCGGCCCGTAGCCCTGCAGGTGCGCCGGCTCGGCGTCCCCGCCCAGCAGCGCCCGATCCGACATGACCAGATCAACGCTCACCGGCGCCGGATCGGCGGCCTGCTGGCCGGTGACCCGCTCATAGAGGGTGTCGGCCATCACCTGCCCGCGGTTGCGGCCGTCACCGGTGCTGTCGGCCGCACGCTTGAGCGCGGCGTACACCCCCACTCCCTGGGCGACCGGCAGCAACGCGGTCACGTACACCATGCAATCGGGGGCGGGCCGCGTCGTCACGGTCCGCTCACTGGGCGCCTTGGCCGCCCGGTC
>NZ_JAUMSQ010000319.1:0-4858 GCF_030519285.1 Mycolicibacterium arseniciresistens | reverse complement strand
CCTACGCGCAGCTGCGCGAGCAGGTGCTGGCGGTCACCGCGACCCTGCGCGAGCACGGCGTGGGCGCGGGCGACGTGGTGGCCGTGACGGGTCCCAAGACCTACGAGCAGATCCCGGCGCTGCTGGGCATCCACGCGGCGGGCGCGGCGTACCTGCCGGTCGGCGCCGACCAGCCCGCCGACCGGGCGGCCCGCATCCTCGGCACCGCAGGGGTGGCGCTGGCCCTGGTCTGCGGCGGCGATACCCCCGAGCTGTCGGTGCCCGCCCTGACCGTCTCCGAGGCGGTGCGCCGCGGAGCGGCACGCGCCGCCGACACCGAACCGGCGCCGTCGGATCCCTCGGCGCTGGCCTACGTGCTGTTCACCTCGGGGTCCACCGGGGAGCCCAAGGGCGTCGAGGTGACCCACGACGCCTCGATGAACACCGTCGAATTCATCACGCGGCACTTCGGGATCGGCCCGGCGGACCGCTGCCTGGCGCTGTCGACACTGGAGTGCGACATCTCGGTGCTCGACGTCTTCGCCACCCTGCGGACCGGTGGCGCCGTCGTGGTGGTCGACGAGCGGCACCGGCGCGACCCCGACACCTGGGTGCGGCTGATCGACGAACACGGCGTTACCGTGCTGCACTTCATGCCCGGCTGGCTGGAGATGCTGGTGGAGGTGGTCGCCGGACAGGGCGCGCGGCTGCCCACCGTGCGGGTGGTGCCCACCGGCGGCGACTGGGTGCGCACCGAGATGGTGCGGGCGCTGCGTGCCGCCGCGCCGGGGGTGCGCGTCGCCGGTCTCGGCGGCGCCACCGAGACCGCCACCCACAACACCATCTGCGAGGTGACCGGCGAGGTGCCCGAGCAGTGGTCGGCGGTGCCGTTCGGGACTCCGCTGCCCAACAACGCCGCCCGGGTGGTCGACGTGCGGGGCCGGGACTGCCCGGACTGGGTGCCCGGAGAATTCTGGGTCTCCGGTCGCGGCATCGCCCGCGGCTACCGCGGCCGGGCCGACCTGACCGCCGAGAAGTTCGTCGAACACGACGGCAGGATCTGGTACCGGACCGGTGATCTGGTGAGGTACCAGTCCGACGGCACGCTGGAGTTCGTCGGCCGTGCCGATCACCGGATCAAGATCAGCGGCTACCGGGTCGAACTGGGCGAGGTCGAGGCGGCGCTGCGGCGGGTGCCGGGAGTGGACGTCGCCGTGGTCACCCCGGTCTCCGCACCGGGCGGTCGCGACGTGCTGGCGGCGCTGGTGCGGGCCGATCGCACCGGGTTGACCGCCGAGGCCGTCACCGACGCGATGGCGTCGCTCGTCCCCGCCCACATGGTGCCGCAGGCGATCGTGATCGCCGACCGCATCCCGTTCACCGGCAACGGCAAGCTCGACCGGGCGGCGATCACCCGCATCCTCGAGAACGTCGACCTGTCGGCGGGACGGGGATACCGCGCGCCGGCCACCGTCGTGGAATCGGCGCTCGCGCACATCGTCGGGGTGCTGCTCGACCGCGCGCAGGTCGGCGCCGACGACGACTTCTTCGCGCTCGGCGGGGACTCGGTGCTGGCCACCCAGCTGGTCGCGCGGGTGCGGGACTGGCTGGACACGCCGACCGTGATGGTCGCCGACGTCTTCGCCACCCGCACCGTCGCCGCGCTGGCGCGGGTGCTGGCGGCCCGCGAACCGGCCGGTGACCGGCTCGAGCAGGTGGCCGAGCTCTACCTCGAGGTCGCTGGGATGGACGGCACCGACGTCGCGACCGCACTGGACGCCGAGTCGGTGGGCTGACCGACCCGGCTCGACGCGCATCGCCGCAGGTCGGATGTGGTCATGCGATGGGCGGGAGCGATCGGGGTACCTATTTTCGGGTGGCCGAACATAGGGTAGCCTCAGCAATTTAGGACAGCCTTTGCTAATCCATGGAGGCATTGTGGCTCACGGTATGACGATCACCCGTCCCGGCGACGTAACCGCCGCGGAGATGGCGTCGCTGCACGAACGCGTCCTCGCTGTCGCTGCCTCCGTGCCCGGCGCCGCCGCGGTGACCGGCCCGACCGGCCGGAGCACCTACGGGCAACTCTCCGAAGAGATCCGCGCGATCGCCGCCGCGCTGTCGGTCGCCGGCGTCGCACCCGGTGACGTGGTCGCCGTGGTCGGCACCGCCTGCGCGGAACAGATCCCCGCGGTGCTCGGAACGCTCGCCGCGGGCGCGATCTACCTGCCGGTGCCCGCCGGACTGCCCGCCGACGCCGCACTGTCGGCCATGCGCCGCGGCGTGGCGCGGATGGCGCTGGTGTGCGGTGACCTTTCTCCTGCTTTCATGCCTGCACTGACCGTGCGCGAAGCCCTGCGGATCGGCGCCGCCGAGTCCCGCTTCGCCGTGGTGTCGCCGCGCCCGGCCGAACCCGCCGCGATCCTGCCGAACGCCACCTTCAGCCACGCCGCACTGCTGCGCTCGATCGGCGGCACCCCGGCCGAGCCGCGCGGCCGCCGGGCGGTGTCGCCCGGACTGGACTGCGAGGAGTCGGTGCGCGAGGTGTTCGCCGCGCTGCTCGCCGGTGCCGGTGTGGTGGTCGCCGACCCGGCCGACTCCCGCGCCGCGGTCGAATACCCGCTGACCTTCCTGCCGCCGATCGACGCCGCGGCTCCATGACCGGAGTGGGTCAGCAGCAGCAGTTGACGTTCCAACCCTGGATCAAGGGGTTCCCGGCGGACGGTTCGCGGGGCGCGACGGTGGTCTTCCCGCATGCGGGCGGGGCGGCGGTCGCCTATCGGGGGCTGGCGAAAGCATTGTCCGACAACGGGATCGATACGTATCTAGTGCAGTACCCGCAACGCGCCGACCGCCTCAGCCATCCGGCGGCGGAGACGCTCACCGAGCTCGCCGAGGACCTGTTCCGGGCGGGGGAATGGCACCGGCTCGGTCCGCTGCGGCTGTTCGGTCACTGCATGGGCGCTGTGGTGGCATTCGAGTTCGCGCGCATCGCCGAACGGCACGGCGTCGACGTACGCCAGCTGTGGGTCTCGGCCGGGCAGGCGCCGTCCACCGTCGAGGCGTCCGGGCCGATGCCGACCACCGACGACGGCTTGCTGTCCGAGCTGGCCGACCTCGGCGGCACCGACCCGCGCCTGCTCGACGACGAGGACTTCGTCGCGCTGCTGCTACAGGCGATCCGGGCGGATTACCTGGCCTGGAACCGCTACACCTGCGACGCGGGCGTCACGGTGCGCGCCGACATCATCGCCATCGGTGGCCGCCGCGACCACCGGATCACCGAGGCGCAGCTGCGGGCCTGGGAGGGCCACACCGAGAAGTCGTTCACCCTCTCGCTGCTCGACGGCGGCCACTTCTACCTCAACGAGCACACCGACCTGCTCGCCGAACTGATGGGCGCCGATGACCTCTGACGGCGTGGGCGGCGCGGACGATCCCGTCGTGATCGTCGGCATGGCGCTCGAGGCACCCGGCGGCATCGACTCCGCCGACGCCTACTGGTCGCTGCTGTCCGAACAGCGCGAGGCGCTCGGCCCGTTCCCGACCGATCGCGGCTGGGACCTGCCCGAGCTCTTCGAACGGCGCGACGGCTATAAGGCCATTCACGACCTCGGCGGATTTCTCACCGACGCAACCTCTTTCGACCCGGAGTTCTTCGGTGTCTCGCCACGGGAGGCCGTGGCGATGGATCCCCAGCAGCGGGTGGCGCTTCGGCTGGCGTGGCGGGCCCTGGAGAACAGCGGCGTCAATCCCGACGACCTCGCGGGCCACGACGCCGGTTGCTTCGTCGGCGCGTCGACGCTGGACTACGGACCGGACATGGCCCGGTTCTCCGAGCACAGCGGGCATCTCATCACCGGCACCTCGCTTGGCGTGATCTCCGGCCGGATCGCCTACACCCTGGACCTCGCCGGACCGGCGCTCACCGTCGACACCTCGTGCTCGTCGGCGCTGGCGGCCTTCCACGTCGCAGTGCAGTCACTCCGCGCGGGCGACTGCGACCTGGCGCTGGCCGGCGGCGTGGCGGTGATGGGATCGCCGGGCTATTTCGTCGAATTCTCCAAGCAGCACGCGCTCTCGGACGACGGGCACTGCCGCCCCTACAGCGCGCACGCCAGCGGCACCGTGTGGGCCGAGGGCGCGGCGATGTTCGTGCTGCAGCGCCGGTCGGCCGCCCGCAGGGACGGCAGGCCGATCCTGGCCGAGGTACTGGCCAGCTGCCTGAACCAGGACGGCCGCACCACCGGGCTGACGGCGCCGAGCGGTGCCGCGCAGGCCCGGTTGTTCAGCCGCGCACTTTCCCAGGCCGGTGTGCGCGCCGAGGACATCGGGCTGGTGGAGGGGCACGGCACCGGAACCCGGCTCGGCGACCGCACCGAGCTGCGCGCGCTGGCACGTACCTACGGCGCCACCGAACCCGGCCGGGGACCGCTGCTCGGCTCGGTCAAGTCCAACATCGGCCACGCGCAGGCCGCAGCAGGCGGGCTGGGGCTGGCCAAGGTGCTGCTCGCCGCCGAGCGCGCCACCATCCCGCCCACGTTGCACGTCGACCAGCCCAGCCGTGAGATCGACTGGGAAACACAAGGTCTGCGGCTGGCCGACAAACTCGGCCCCTGGCGGGCCGTCGACGGGCGGCGGCTGGCCGCGGTGTCGGCGTTCGGGATGAGCGGCACCAACACCCACGTCGTCGTGGCCATGCCCGATGCCGGGGCCCGGGTGGCCTGATGTCCGTCATCACCTGGCCGGACGGCCGTACCCCCGTGCTGCTCAGCGCACACGCGCCCGACCTCGTCGCCGCGGACGCCGCGGCCATCGCGCGCCACCTGCGAACCCGCCCGGACACCGGGGTGGCCGACGTGTCGGGCCAGCTGCTGCG
>NZ_JAUMSQ010000318.1:0-8618 GCF_030519285.1 Mycolicibacterium arseniciresistens | reverse complement strand
GGCGGCGGCTTGTCGCGGATCACGGTGAACACGGTCACCAGTACGGCGACCACCCCGACGAGGGCGAGCGCCGCCACGCCCGCCCGGCCGGGATCGGCCCGCACCGTCGCCAGCCATCCCCGTGCCGACGCACCTCGGGAGCTGTTGTCCGACAGGTCTTCCGGCAGCCACCGCGACAGTGCGGTGTCGGACCGGTCGCCGGTGGGCCGGTCGGCATCGCCGTCGTCGGGCACGGCGTCGTCCGCGCCGGCGCCGCGACGGCGCGCCGGTCTGTCGGACTGCAGTTCGGTGGGCATGCGCCGACCGTAGGTCCGGGAGCCGACCGCGAGGGCCGTCACGGAGCCGGGCGGGGCCGCCGCTGGGGATGAACGTGCGACTGTGGACAACTCCCTGCCGACCGTGCACACCGGGCGAATAGTGTCTACCCACATGACTCGACGAGGAGGCACCAGATGACCGCACCGGCGGCGAACCGGCCACTGCGGGTGATCCAGTGGACGACGGGCAACATCGGGCGGCGGTCCCTGCACGCCATCATCGGCCGCAGCGACATGGAACTGGTCGGGGTGTACGCGCACGGCGCGGACAAGGTCGGCGTCGACGCGGCCGAGCTGTCCGGGTGGCCGGAGCCGACCGGCGTCACGGCGACCGACGACATCGACGCGCTGATCGCGCTGAGGCCCGACGCGTGCTGCTACAACCCGTTGTGGCCCAGCGTCGACGAGCTGGTCCGGCTACTGGAGGCCGGCGTGAACGTGTGCTCGACCGCGGCGTGGATCACCGGCGGCAAGCAGACACCCGAGGACCTGGACCGGATCCGGAAAGCCTGCGAGACAGGCCGATCGACGATCTTCGGCAGCGGCGCACACCCCGGGATGACCAACATGGTCGGCATGGTGCTTTCCGGGTCGTGCGAACGCGTCGACGAGATCCGCATCACCGAGTCCGTCGACTGCTCGACCTACGAGTCCGCCGGCACGCAGTCGGCGATGGGGTTCGGCCGGGACCCCGACACCCCCGGCCTCGCCGAGAGCGTGCGCCGCGAGAGCGAGGTGTTCGCCGAATCGGCGGCGATGATGGCCGACGCGATCGGCGCGACCGTGGACCGGATGACGTTCGACGTCGAGTTCACCGCCGCCACCGGCGACAGCGATCTGGGCTTCATGCAGATCCCGGCAGGCACCGTCGGCGGCGTGTACGGCTACCACCGCGGCTGGGTCGGCGACCGCAACGTGGTCAGCGTCGGGTTCAACTGGACCATGGGTTCGCATGTCACACCGCCGAAGCCGCTCGAGCACGGCCACGTCATCCAGGTGTTCGGGCTGCCCAACATGCGCACCGTGCTGCACTGCCTGCCGCCGAGGGACTGGACCGAGCCGGGCTTCATGGGGCTCGGCATGATCTACACGGCGATGCCGGTCACCAACGCGGTGCCCGCCGTGGTGGCCGCGCGCCCCGGCATCGTGACGCTCAAGGACCTGCCACCGGTCACGGGCCGAGCGCAGCTCTGATCCGCGCTGCGGGTCACTCGCTGATCTGGACGACCACACCGACGGCGCCACCGCCGAGGTGGATCGACAGCACCGGGCCCATGTCGGTCACCGTCAGGGACTCGACCTGGGGCAGCCGGCTGGTGAGCGCCGCCCCGATCTGGTCGGCGGCGTCGTGGTTGTCGACGTGGTGCACGGTGACGGCCGCCCGCCGGTCACCGATTAACTCGGCGATCTGGTCCACCATCGCCGCGTGCGCCTTGGACACCGTGCGGATCCGCTGGGACAACACCAGGCGGCCGTCGACGTCGAGGCACAGCAGCGGTTTGAGCGCCAGCGCGGTGCCCAGCCACGACGCGGTGGTGCCGATCCGGCCGCTGCGCCGCAGGTTGTCCAGCCGGTGCACGACGATGAACGCGTGCCCCCGCGGCATCGCCGCCCTGGCCGCCGCCTCGACCGCGTCCAGGTCTGCACCGGTGGCCGCCGCCCGCGCCGCCGCGAGGGCGACGAAGCCGACACCCATGGCCGCCGACCGGGAGTTCACCACCCGCACGGCGGGTCCGAACTCCCGCGCGGCCTGCACAGCGGAGCCGACCGTGCTCGACAGCGCCGCCGAGATGTGCACCGCCACAACGCCGTCCCCGCCGCTGTCGTGCAACGCCTGCCGGTAGGTGTCGACGAGTTCTGCGGGTGTCGCGCCGGCCGTCGTCACATGGGCGTGGTCGTGGATGTCGTAGGGCACCGGGTCGACGCCGTCGCGCAGATCGACGCCGTCGACGAGCACGTGCAGCGGCACCTGCCGGATGTCGTACTGCTTGAGGTCGTCGGGCGCCAGCCGCGACGACGAGTCGGTGACCACGATGACCGGCATTGTCAGCCCGCCGGATCCGGTTCGCCGGCACCGGCTTCGGCCAGCGCCTTGAGCATCAGCTCGGCCACCGCCTGATGTGCCTCGAAATTCCAGTGGATGCCGTCGGGGTTGCCGCGACCGCTCATCACCTCGTCGCCCACCGCCGCCTTGAGATCGACGAGTGGGACGTCGTGTTCCTGCGCCCACTCGGTCAGCGCACGCACTGTGCCGGCCCGGCCGTGGTGCGCCCTGCCGTAGGAGTCGGCGATGTGCACCGACGGCAACGATGCCACCACCGGGATGCCTGGCCTGTTGAAGTCGATGGCCCCGCGGGTCATCTCGAGATATTCGACGCTCAGGTGCGGGGGCAGGGCGGCGCGGGCGACCGGGGAGAACCGGGGCTGCACCCAGCCGTAGCCGTCGCGCACCCAGCGCCGCAGCCATGGCGGGCGGACGTAGCGGATCAGTTCGCGCAGCGCCGTGGGCAGCGGCGAGGGCAGCGAGTCCATGCCGCCGGTCGCGAAGATCACCGCTCCGGCCCGGGGCAGCGCCGCCCATGATCGCGGGTCCTGGGTGGCCGCCCACCACACGTCACGACACGTCCAGCCGATCCGGCCGATCAGTTCGAGCTCCCAACCCAATTGCGACGCAACCAGATTGGGCCAGATCCGAGGATCGTCTGCGGGCAGCCCGCCGGTCGGGCCGTAGTAGGCCAGCGAGTCGGCGAACACGAGCAGCGTCCGGTCCGGCGGTCCGCAGCGCTCAGAGGACGTCATTGGCCACCTGCGCCGAGGCGTTCCACACGTCGAGCCGCCACCGCACGGCGTCCGCGTCGGGCCGGGAATGCCCGGACAGCTGGACCCAGCTGGCGTTGCCCATGCCGCCGAGCACCGGCCAGTTGTCGACCGGCAGCGCGAGCAGCGCCGCGGTGAGCGCGGCGATCAGACCGCCGTGCGCGACCAGCACCACCGGCCGGTCGGCGTCCGCGCCGTCGCGGTCGGAACCCCAGGCCGGTTGCGCGGCGATGATCTCGTCGACCAGCGGCATGCTGCGTGCGGCCACATCGACGCGGCTCTCGCCGCCGTGCGGCGCCCACCGCGCGTCGTCGCGCCAGGCCAGCCGGGCGCCCGGTGCCGCGGCGTCCACGTCGAGGTGCGTCAGGCCCTGCCAGTCCCCCAGGTGGGTCTCACGCAGCCGCGCGTCGACACCCACCGGAACGCCGGAACGCTCGCCGAGCACCGTGGCGGTGTCCAGGGCGCGGCGTAGATCCGAGGACAGGATCAGCAGCGGCTGTCGCTTGGCCAGCACCTCGGCCGCCGCGACGGCCTGGTCGCGGCCGAGGTCGGTCAGGTCGGTGTCCAGCTGGCCCTGCATCCGGCTGCCCGCGTTGTACTCGGTCTGGCCGTGGCGCAGCATCACCAGCCGCCGGACGGTCACGGCGACCCGTCCAGATCGACGGGCACCGTCGGGCAGTCCCGCCACAGCCGGTCGAGGGCGTAGAAGTTCCGCTCGTCCTGGTGCTGGATGTGCACGACGATGTCGACGTAGTCCAGCAGCGTCCAGCGACCCTCGCGGGTGCCCTCCCGCCGGGCCGGTTTGTGGCCGGCGAGCCGCATCTTCTCCTCCACCTCGTCGACGATCGCGTTGACCTGGCGTTCGTTGGACGCCGACGCGATGACGAAGCAGTCGGTGATGACGAGCTGGCCCGACACGTCGATGACCACCACGTCGTCGGCGAGCTTGTCGGCGGCGGCCCGCGCCGCGACGGTGGCCATCTCGATCGCCTCGTCGGTTGCGCTCATCGGTTGTCTCCCTCTGTGTCGGCCGGCGCGGTGTAGAGCCCGCGCTTGGCCACGTACTGCACCACACCGTCGGGTACGAGGTACCAGATCGGCCGTTCCTCCTTCGCCCGCAGCCGGCAGTCGCTCGACGAGATCGCCAGCGCGGGCACCTCGACAAGGGTCAGCGCGTCGGGGGGCAGCTCGCGCATCGCGGCGGCGATGTGCTTGCCGTCCAACTCGTAACCCGGCCTGCTGACGCCGACGAACCGGGCGATCGAGAACATCTCCTCCCAGTTCTGCCACGACAGGATGGAGGCCAGCGCATCGGCGCCGGTGATGAAGTACAGGTCGGCGTCGGGGTTCTGTGCGCGCAGGTCGCGCAGGGTGTCCTTGGTGTAGGTGGCCCCGCCGCGGTCGATGTCGACGCGGCTGACCGAGAACCGTGGGTTCGACGCGGTGGCGATGACCGTCATCAGGTAGCGGTCCTCGGCGGCGGTCACCTGGCGGTTGTGCTTCTGCCAGGGCTGGCCGGTCGGCACGAACACCACCTCGTCGAGATCGAACAGGTCGGCGACCTCGCTGCCGGCGATCAGGTGGCCGTTGTGGATGGGATCGAACGTCCCGCCCATCACGCCGAGCCTGCGCCGAGTTGCCACGAAAAGCGAGCTTACGGGAGCGTTACCTGCGGGCAGAGTCGAAGCGGATCAGATCGGCAGCAGCGCGTCGATCACACCGGCGAGCTGTTTGGCCGACCGGCACTCGTGCATCGTGATCACCTCTTCGTAGCGCGGCACCGCCGAGTCACCGCTGCCCCACAGGTGGCGCGGCTCGGGGTTGAGCCAGTGCGCGTGCCTGCTCGCGGTGACCATCTGGGTGAGCAGATCGATCTCGGGATTGCGGTAGTTGTTGCGGGCGTCGCCGAGCACGAGCAGCGAACTGCGCGGGCTGAGCACGTTCGGGAAGCCGTGCAGGAACGACGAGAACGCGTTGCCGTAGTCGGAGTGGCCGTCGCGGGTGTAGACGCCCGCTTCGCGGGTGATGCGCTGCACTGCCACGGCCAGGTCGGCGTCCGGCCCGAACAGCGCGGTGACCTCGTCGGTGGTGTCGATGAAGGCGAACACCCGCACCCGGGAGAACTGCTGGCGCAGCGCGTGCACCAGCATCAGGGTGAAGTGGCTGAACCCGGCCACCGAGCCGGACACGTCGCACAGCACCACCAGTTCCGGGCGCGCGGGGTGCGGCTTCTTGAGCACCACGTCGATCGGCACCCCGCCGGTCGACATCGACTTGCGCAGCGTCTTGCGCATGTCGATCTCCCCGGCCCGCGACCGGCGGCGTCGCGCGGCCAGCCGCGTCGCGAGGGTGCGGGCCAGCGGCGCCACCACCCGGCGCATCTGACGCAGTTGTTCGCCGGAGGCGCGCAGGAACTCGACGTTCTCGGCCAGCTGCGGCACGCCGTACATCTGCACGTGCTCACGGCCGAGCTGTTCGGCGGTGCGGCGCTTGGTCTCCGACTCCACCATCTTGCGCAGCTGCGAGATTCGCTGCGCTGCAAGCGCCTTGGCGATCTGCTCCTGGGTGGGTGACGGCTCGTCGCCGTAGGGTGCCAGCAGTCCGGCCAGCAGCCGGCCCTCCAGGTCGTCCAGACTCATCGCCTTGAGCGCCTGATAGGAGGAGTAGGACGGTCCGCGGCTGGAGTTGTAGCGGCCGTAGGCCTCGACGATCTGCGCGATCATCGCGGTCAGCCGCTCGTCGAGGTTGGCCAGGTCGGGGTTGTCGGCCAGCATCTTCACCAGCGCGTCGCGCATCGCCTCGATGTCCTCGGGCGGCAGTCCCTGCTCGTCGTCGCTCTCGCCGTCCTCGTCCTCCAGCACGGTCTTCGCGCCGAGCGCGGCGGGGAAGAACAGGTCGAACATTGCGTCGTAGGTGTCGCGGTGGTCGGGTCTGCGCAGCACCGCGCACGCGATGCCTTCGCGCAGCACCTCGCGGTCGCCGAGTCCGAGCACCGTCATCACCCGTCCGGCGTCGACGGTCTCCGACGGGCCGACCGAGATGCCCTGGCCGCGAAGCGCTTCGACGAACTCGACCAAGTGACCCGGCAGGCCGTGCGGAGCGAGCGGCTGCGGAGGGCGGACGCGGCGCGGTGGCATCAGTTGAGCCTCAGCTCTCCTGCGGCGCGCTGCTGGTCGGACTGGTGTTTGAGGATCACACCGAGGGTGGCGGCGATCATCGCGTCGTCGATGGTGTCCATGCCCAGCGCCAGCACGGTGCGGCCCCAGTCGATGGTCTCGGCCACCGACGGCACCTTCTTGAGCTGCATGCCGCGCAGCACCCCGATGATGCGGACGAGTTCCGACGCGATGTGCTCGGGCAGGTCGGGCACCCGCGAGAGCAGGATCCGCCGCTCGAGATCGGGGTCGGGGAAGTCGATGTGCAGGAACAGGCAGCGCCGCTTGAGCGCCTCGGACAGTTCGCGGGTGGCGTTGGAGGTGAGCACGACGAAGGGTGCGCGCTCAGCCTTGATGGTGCCGAGTTCCGGGACCGTGACGGCGAAGTCGCTGAGCACCTCGAGCAGCAGGCCCTCGATCTCGATGTCGGCCTTGTCGGTCTCGTCGATGAGCAGCACCGTCGGGTCGGTGCGCCGGATCGCCGTCAGCAGCGGGCGCGACAGCAGGAACTCCTCGGAGAAGACGTCCATCTTGGTCTGGTCCCAGTCGCCGGCATCGGCCGCGTTGCCCGCCTGGATGCGCAGGATCTGCTTGGCGTGGTTCCACTCGTAGAGCGCCCTGGCCTCGTCGACGCCCTCGTAGCACTGCAGCCGGACCAGCTCCGAGCCGGTGCACTGCGCCACCGCGCGGGCCAGTTCGGTCTTGCCGACGCCGGCGGGCCCTTCCACCAGGAGCGGCTTGCCGAGCCGGTCGGCGAGGAAAACCGCCGTGGCCGTTGCGGTGTCGGGCAGGTAGCCCGTCTCGGCGAGCTTGGCGGCGACGTCGTCGATGTCGGCGAACAGCGGCGCGGGGCGTGCGGGAACGCTCACAGGTCAGTCTCCTAGGAACTCTGAAGTCAGGCGGGGCGGGTCTGACCGTCTCCCCAGACGATCCATTTGGTCGAGGTCAGTTCGGGCAGCCCCATCGGCCCGCGGGCGTGCAGCTTCTGGGTCGAGATGCCGATCTCGGCGCCGAAGCCGAACTGCTCACCGTCGGTGAACGAGGTGGACGCGTTGACCATCACCGCCGCCGCATCGACCTGCTCGGTGAACCGCTGAGCGGCAGCCAGATCCGTGGTGACGATAGCCTCGGTGTGGCCGGTGCCGTACTCGTTGACGTGCGCGATGGCCGCGTCGAGGCCGTCGACCACCGACAGCGCGATGTCCAGCGAGAGGAACTCGGCCCGCAGCTCGTCCTCGGTCGGGTCGCCGTGCACGGTCACCCCGGCGGCCTGCAGCGCACCGGCGAGGCGGGGCACCGCGTGTTCGGCGATCGACGCGTCGACGAGCAGGGACTCGGCGGCGTTGCAGACGCTGGGCCGACGGGTCTTGGCGTTGAGCACGATCCGTTCGGCGACGTCGAGGTCCGCGGCCTCGTGGACGTACACGTGGCAGTTGCCGACGCCGGTCTCGATGGTGGGCACCTTGGCGTCGCGCACCACCGCGTCGATCAGGCCCGCTCCCCCGCGCGGGATCACCACGTCGACCAGCCCGCGGGCCTGGATGAGGTGGGTGACGCTGGCCCGGTCGTGGCTGGGCAGCAGCGCTACGGCGTCGACGGGCAGCCCCTCGGCGGCCAGGGCGGCACGCAGCGCCACCACGAGCGCCTCGTTCGAGTGCACCGCCGACGAACTGCCGCGCAGCAGTACGGCGTTGCCGGATTTCAGCGTCAGCCCGAAGGCGTCCACCGTGACGTTCGGCCTGCCCTCGTAGACCATGCCGACGACACCGAGCGGCACCCGCTGCTGGCGCAGCTGCAGGCCGTTGGGCAGGGTGCGTCCGCGCAGCACCTCGCCCACCGGGTCCGGCAGACCGGCGACCTGGCGCAGTCCGGCGGCGATGCCGTCGACCCGCTGGGGGTTGAGGGCGAGCCGGTCGAGCATCGCGGCGGGGGTGCCGGCTGTCCGTGCGGTGTCCAGGTCGACCGTGTTGGCCGCCAGGATGTCGTGCACCCGGGCGAGCACCGCGTCGGCCGCGGCGTGCAGCGCCCGGTCCTTGGTCGCGGTGGGCAGCGTCGCGAGGACGCGGGCCGCGACCCTGGCGCGTCGGGCGGCATCGTGGACCTGCTGGCGCAAGTCGGCAACCGGCGGTGCTTGCAGACTCATCAGCCCAGCGTATCGGACCTGTGCCCGGCGCTCGACGCGTGTCAGGGACCGCGGCCGGTGGCGCTGGTCTAGCGTGAGATGACTATGACGACGCGGGTCTGCGTGGTCGGCAGTGTCAATGCCGACGTGACGTACCGGGTCTCCGCGTTGCCGCGGCCGGGACAGACGGTGCTGGCGTCGTCGACC
>NZ_JAUMSQ010000317.1:0-734 GCF_030519285.1 Mycolicibacterium arseniciresistens | reverse complement strand
GGTCTGCGTGGTCGGCAGTGTCAATGCCGACGTGACGTACCGGGTCTCCGCGTTGCCGCGGCCGGGACAGACGGTGCTGGCGTCGTCGACCTCGAGCGCGCCGGGCGGCAAGGGCGCCAACCAGGCGGTGGCCGCCGCGCGGGCCGGCGCCGACGTGGCGCTGGTCGCCGCGCTCGGTGACGACGCCGCTGCGCAGTCGCTGCGGGGCCATCTGCGCGGCAACGGGGTCGCCCTCGACGGGGTGGTCACCGTGCCGGGGCCGAGCGGCTCGGCGGTGATCATGGTCGACGCGGCGGCGGAGAACAGCATCGTGGTGGCGCCGGGCGCGAACGCCGCGCTGCGGGTCGACTCCGCCGCGGTACGCGATGTCATCGCCACCGCCGAGGTGCTGTTGCTGCAGTTGGAGATCCCCGTCCAGACCGCCGTCGACGCCGCCCGGCTCGGGCGCGACGCCGGCGCGGTCGTCATCGTCAACGCCTCCCCGGCCGGGGCGAAGGCCCACGAGTTGCTCGCACTGTCCGAACTGGCCGACGTGGTGGTGGTCAACGAGGCGGAGGCAGCCGACTGGCACTGGCCGGTCCCGCATCTGGTGATCACCCGCGGCGCGCGCGGCGCGAGCTATCTCGGCGACGGGGAACGCTTCGACGTCCCCGCCCCGGCCGTCCGGGCGGTCGACACCACCGGGGCCGGCGACGTGTTCGCCGGCGTGCTGGCCGCGGACTGGCAGCGCGGCC
>NZ_JAUMSQ010000316.1:0-9459 GCF_030519285.1 Mycolicibacterium arseniciresistens | reverse complement strand
GCCGAGCTGGAACGGCTGGGCCTCGGGCCCTGGCTGGACGGCCGGATCCGGCACCGCGGGCTGCGGATGTCCGGCTTCGGCGCCGACGTCCAGGTGCCGTGGCCCGGCCCGTCGTTCCCGCCCACCGGCAGCGCGGTGGCGCGCACCGAACTCGACGACCGCATCCGGTCGGTCGCCGCCGACGACGGCGCGAAGATGCTACTCGGCGTGAAAGCCGTTGCGGTGCGCCATGCTTCGTCGGGCGCCGTCGAGGCGGTGGTGCTCGACAACGGCGACGAGGTCGGCGTGGGCACCCTGATCGTCGCCGACGGAGCCCGGTCCACCCTCGGCCGCGTGCTGGGCAGGCAGTGGCATCAGGAGACGGTGTACGGCGTCGCCGTGCGGGGATACCTCGCGAGCCCGCGCAGCCACGAGCCGTGGATCACCTCGCACCTGGAACTGCGCTCACCGGAGGGCAAGGTGCTGCCGGGCTACGGGTGGATCTTCCCGCTCGGCAACGGCGAGGTGAACATCGGCGTCGGCGCGCTGGCCACCGCGAAGAGGCCCTCCGACGCGGCGTTGCGGCCGCTGATGTCGTACTACACCTCGCTGCGCCGCGAGGAGTGGGGCTTCGACGGCGAGCCACGCGCGCCGCTGTCCGCCCTGCTGCCGATGGGCGGAGCGGTCTCGGGCGTCGCCGGACCCAACTGGATGCTCATCGGCGACGCCGCCGCCTGCGTCAACCCGCTCAACGGCGAGGGCATCGACTACGGCCTGGAGACCGGCCGGCTGGCCGCCGAGCTCCTCGGTGCGGCGGACCTGTCGACGGTGTGGCCGGCGGTGCTGCAGGAGCACTACGCGCGCGGATTCTCGGTGGCGCGGCGGCTGGCGCTGATGTTGACGCTGCCGCGCTTCCTGCCCCTGGCCGGTCCGGTGGCGATGCGGTCGACGACGCTGATGCGGATCGCGGTACGGGTGATGGGCAATCTCGTGACCGACGAGGACGAGGACCGGATCGCGCGGGTGTGGCGGGCCGGCGGGTTCACGTCGCGGAAATTGGACGCGCGCAAGCCGTTCAGCTGACCATTGGCCGGAAATGTTTGCTGCGGACGTCTTTCCGCTGCCGGGCCGTCGCCTGCCATTCAGCTCAGCCGGTTACGTTCGACGGCATGGCCGTTGTCGAACACGAGCTGCCGAAGCCTCCGCCGCCGATCGACAGTGCGCCGCCGAGGAAGACCCGCACGCCCGAGGAGCGGCGCGTCGAGGTCTGCCCCGTCTGCCACACGGCGCTGCCCGCCGTGACCGCCCGCTGCTTCTTCTGCGAGTGACGCCGCGGTCACTCTGACGAGCTGAACTCCTCGTCGGAATCGCGCGAGGCGCTCCTGCGCCGTGCGCTGGCCTGCTCGATGAGTTGCGCGGTGGACAATTTCGGCTTCTGCCCGGTCATGCTCTGCTTGGTCAGCCCCAGCGCGATCAGCACCTCGAAGAAGACGATGATCAGGCCCGCCCAGTAGGCCCACTTCATCGTCGGATCGGGCCGTGTGGTGAAGAACAGAACCAGGAAGATCGGCCCGACGATGCCGAACACGAACACCACGAGCTGGATCTGGACGTAGCGCCAGAACGTCTGCATCGCCGATCTCCTCGTTGCCCGGATGGACGCGTGAATGCTATCCCGCCGGGCCCGAGACGGGACTACTCTGGAGTCCACGCGGGTTGTTCACTCTGACAGCGAGGAGATCCGCGAATGATCGCATCGCACAGGCCGGCCCGCCTGCTCTGGGTCGCCACCGCATCAGCCGTGATGGCGCTCGGCCTCAGCGCCCCCATCGCCGCGAAACCGATGGGTCCGTGCGGGGACGTCACCTACGTCGGGAAGTGCGAACCGATCAGCGAGCGCGACACCACGCCGCCGCGCCAGGGCCACCCTGACACGCCGATCCTGCCGCAGGGCACCGGCGGCCCGCTCGGCTGAGAAGCCGGGCTAAGTACCAGGTTTGACCGCGGCGTGCAGTGCGACGATGCCGCCGCTGAGGTTGCGCCACCGCACCTGTGACCACCCGTTGTCCTCGATCCGCTGAGCCAGCGCGGGCTGGTCGGGCCAGGCCCGGATCGACTCGGCGAGGTAGACGTAGGCGTCCGGGTTCGACGACACCGTGCGGGCCATCCTCGGCAGCGCCTGCATCAGATACTCCTTGTACAGCGTCGCGAACGGCCCGTATGTCGGAGTGGAGAACTCGCACACCACCAGTCGCCCGCCCGGCCGCGTCACCCGCGCCATCTCGCGGAGCCCCGCGGCGTGGTCGACGACGTTGCGCAGCCCGAAGCTGATGGTGACCGCGTCGAACACGCCGTCGTCGAACGGCAGCCGGGTGGCGTCGCCTGCCACCTTGGGGACGTCGCGGCGCGCACCGGCGCCCAGCATGCCGACCGAGAAGTCCGCCGCCACACACCACGCGCCGGACGCCGCGAGCTCGACGGTCGAGACGGCGGTGCCCGCGGCCAGGTCGAGCACCTTGTCACCGGGGCCGATCTGCAGCGCCGCGCGGGTGGCCCGGCGCCAGAACCGGTCCTGCCCCAGGGAGAGCACCGTGTTGGTCAGGTCGTAGCGGCGGGCGACGCCGTCGAACATCGACGCCACCTCGTGCGGATTCTTCTCCAACGACGCCCGGCTCACGATGCCGACGCTACCTGTGCGTCGGTGGCCGCCGGGAATGGTGGCGCCGCGACGGCGCTTATACGGCGACATGAGTGCAATAGTCTGGTTCATCACCGGGACGTCGCGCGGCTTCGGGCGCGAATGGACGATCGCCGCCCTCGATCGAGGCGACCGGGTGGCCGCCACCGCCCGCGACACCTCGACGCTCGACGACCTGGTCGAGAGGTACGGCGACGCGCTGCTGCCGATCCGCCTCGACGTCACCGACCGCGACGCCGACTTCGCGGCCGTCAAGCAGGCCCACGACCACTTCGGGCGGCTCGACATCGTGGTCAACAACGCCGGCTACGGCCAGTTCGGCTTCGTCGAGGAGCTGTCCGAGCAGGAAGCGCGCGACCAGATCGAGACGAACGTCTTCGGCGCACTGTGGATCACCCAGGCGGCGCTCCCCTATCTGCGGGCCCAACGCAGCGGCCACATCCTGCAGGTGTCGTCGATCGGCGGGATCACGGCGTTCCAGAACGTCGGCATCTACCACGCGTCGAAGTGGGCGCTGGAGGGGTTCTCGCAGGCGCTGGCGCAGGAGGTCGAGTCGTTCGGCATCCACGTCACCCTCATCGAACCGGGCGGCTTCGACACCGATTGGGCCGGTTCGTCGGCCAAGCGCGCGACCCCGCTGCCCGCCTACGAGGAGGCGCACGCCCAAGCCGACGCCGCCCGCAGCAAGCGCACAGCGAAGTCCGGCGACCCGAAGGCGTCGGCCGCCGCGGTGCTCAAGATCGTCGACGCCGAGAAGCCGCCGCTGCGGGTGTTCTTCGGCGAGCTGCCGCTGCAGCTGGCCAGGGCCGACTACGAGAGCCGCCTCGCGACGTGGGAGGAGTGGCAGCCAGTCGCGGTCGAAGCCGGCGGCTGAGGTTGCCCCGAGTGTGAACGTGACGACGTTTTAGCCCGGATTTCGTCGTGTGGTTCACACTCGAGCGTCTCGGCGGTCAGGCGGCTTTCAGGCGGCGCAGGCCCTGCACCGCTTCGTAGTGCCCGAGCAGTTCGTCACAGATGGCGGGCCAGGTACGGCCCAGCACACTGCGGCGGGCGGCCACCGAGTAGCGCTGCCGCTCGGCAATTAGGTGGTCGACCGAGTCGGCGAGTTTGGCCTCGAACTCGGCGACGGGCAGCAGCAGGCCGGTGCGGTAGGGCGCGACGAGGTCGCGCGGACCGCCCGCATCGGGCGCGACGACCGGCAGGCCCGAGGCCATCGCCTCCTGCACCGCCTGGCAGAACGTCTCGTGCTCCCCGGGGTGGACGAACACATCCATGCTGGCGTAGGCGGTCGCCAGCTCCTGGCCGTACAACGCCCCGGTGAACACCGCCGACGGCAGCACCGCCTGCAGTTTCGCGCGGTCGACGCCGTCGCCGACGACGACGAGTTGCAGATCGTCGCGGGCGGCCAGTACCGCCAGGCGCTCGACGTGCTTCTCAGGCGCCAGCCGGCCGACGAAACCGACGACCGGCCTGCCGTCCGGCGACCACCGCTGCCGCAGGGCGTTGTCGCGAGCCGACGGCGCGAAGCCGGTGATGTCGACGCCGCGGGCCCAGCGGTGCACCCGCGGGATCCGGTGCGCGGCCAGGTTCTCCATCGCCGAGGTCGACGGCGCCAGCGTGCGGTCGGCCTTGCTGTGCAGCCTGCGGGTCCACGCCCAGGACGCCCGCGAAAGCACGCCGACGCCGTAGCTCTCGGCGAAGCCGGCGACGTCGGTCTGGAACACCGCGACCGTCGGCACCCCGAGATAGCGGGCCGCGTGCACGCCGCCCCACCCGAGCAGCGCCGGCGACGCCAGGTGCACCACGTCGGGATCGAAGCCGCGCAGCACCTGGACGATCCGGGGCCGCGGCATGCCCAGCGGGAGTGAGTTGATCTTCGGGAACATCCGCGACGGCACCCGGTGTACCCGGACGCCGTCGTGCACCCGGTCGGCGGGCGGTTCGCCGCGCGGGGTGTCGGGGGCGATGATGAGCACCTCGTGTCCGGTGCGGCGGAGGTGCTCGACCACCCGAAGCACGGAGTTGGTGACACCGTTGACGTTCGGCAGAAAGGACTCGGCGACGATAGCAACGCGCACGTCGTGATCGTTTCAGCGTGCGCTTTCCCGCAGGTTGCGTGCAGGCATACGCGACACGAAAACCCGGGATCGCCCGAAGTCGAGTGCGCGGTACCGTCGCCTCCATGACCGCGAGCAGGAAAATGGTGGCGCTCGGGCTGGCGGTGCTGCTGCTGTCCACCGCCGGCTGCAGCCGCGACATCGCCGGCGCCGCCCAGCGTGATCCCGTCGAGCCGGGGACCGCCGTCACCGAGGACGGCTACGGCATCGTGATCGGCTTTCCCGAGGCGCCGGTGCGCATCGAGGTGTTCACCGAGCCGCAGTGTCCGCACTGCGCGGACCTGCAGGCCGACTTCGGCGCCGACTTCGAGCGGTACGTCGACATGGGCCAGCTGGCGGTGACCTACCGGCCGGTGACGTTCTTCGACCAGGACGGCAACGACCACAGCGCCCGGGTGAGCAACGCGATGTTCCTGGCCGCCGGACCCGGCACGTCGGCCCCCGACTTCCAGAACTTCGTCGAACAGCTCTGGGCGCAACAGGATTCACCGGAGGCGCCGTCGAACGCCGCCCTGGCGAAGCTCGCGACCGACAGCGGCATCGGCGACGAGCGGGCCGGCGAGATCTCCGCCGGCAGCGAGGCCGTCGACACCGCGGAGATGACCGCGCTGAACACCGAATTCCTCTGGGAGATCGACCCGCTCGACGCGGGCACACCCACGGTGTACGACCTCGTCAACGACGAGAAGCTCGACATCTACGACGACAACTGGCTGGCGAAGCTGCTGTCCTCGGTGTGAGCATCACGGCCGCAGCGCGACCCGGATGCAGTTGTCCTGCTTGTTCTTGAACATGTCATAGGCCCGCACGCCCTCTTCGAGCGGCAGGTCGTGGGTGATCAGCTTGGCCGGGTCGAGGTCGCCCTGCTCGACGTAGTCGAACAGCCGCTTCATGTATCGCTGCCCGTGCTGCTGAGATGTCTTGAGCGTCAGCCCCTTGTTGGTCAGCACACCCATCGGGAACTTGTCGGTGAGCCCGTAGACGCCGAGCACCGAGACGACGCCGCCCTTGCGGCAGGCCAGGATCGCCTGACGCAGCGCGCTCGCCCGGTCGGTCTCCATCCGCAGCAGCTGCTTGGCGCGGTCGTAGACCTGCTGCACACCCGTGCTGTGGCCCTCCATGCCCACCGCGTCGATGCACGCGTCGGGTCCGCGGCCACCGGTCATCTCGCGCAGCATCTCCTGCACGCTGTCGACGGAGCTGTAGTCGATCGTCTCGAGGCCGAAGCCGTCGCGCGCCAGCGCCAGTCGTTCGGGATAGCGGTCGATCACGATCGCCCGCTCGGCGCCAAGCAGCAGCGAGCTGCGGGCCGCCATCAACCCGACGCCACCCGCACCCCACACCGCGACGGTGTCGCCGCCGGAGACGTCGCAGAAGTCGGCGCCCATGAACCCGGTCGGGACCGCGTCGGAGAGGAACAACGCCTGCTCGTCGGTGACGTCGCCGGGTATCGGGAAGCAGTTGGTGTCACCGAACGGCACCCGGATGTACTGGGCGTGCGATCCGGCGTAGCCGCCGAATTCGTAGGTGTAGCCGTAGATTCCGCCGGACGGATAGCCCAGCACCGGTTGCTGCAGTTCGGCATTCGGGTTGGTGGTGTCGCAGCAGGCGTACAGCTCGTGCTCGCAGTACCAGCACCGGTCGCATCCGATGAACGACGGCACCACCACCCGGTCGCCGACCTTGATCTTGGTCACCTCGCGACCGGTCTCGATGACCTCACCCATGAATTCGTGGCCGAACACGTCGCCTTCCCGCATCCCCAGCAGGTAGCCGTCGATGAAGTGCAGGTCCGAGCCGCAGGTGGTGGTCAGCTTCACCGCGAGGATCACGTCGTGGGGGTTGAGCAGTTCCGGGTCGTCGACGGTCTCTACCGACAGGTTGTTGACGCCGTTCCAGCACAGTGCACGCATGGTTGGCCTTTCGTCAGCGCGCGGAGTCGCGCGCGCTCGGATTGGATCGGATGGTCGGCACCTCACCGGTCTGCAGCAGCGCCCGCACCCGGTAGAGCACCTTGAACGCCAGTGCGCCGGTGAGCAGGCCGGGGGCCGGACTCTTCGCGTGCACGGTCACCTCGGTTCCCAGGCCGCGGGGCGCCTCGCGATAGGTGACGACGAGCTCGTTGCGGTCGTCGTCGGTGCCGACGAACCGGACACCGGCGATGTCCTTCTGCAGCCGCGATTCCCACGTCGTCTTCACCGGGCCGGCCTGCAGCCGCCACCGGTACCGGTCGGGGCCGGTGACCTCGACCTCGCCGACGTCGCCGAGCACCACCGAGAGCTCGCCGGGGTTGCGCCAGAACTGCTCGACGCGCTCCAGCGGGACGGCGATCGTCACCGACTGCGTGGCCGTTCGTTGCGGCAGCTGGTCGGCCAGCTTCCCGGCCACCTCGGCCGCCTGCTTCTTCGCGGTGTCCAGTGCACTCATCGCCCGTTCCCTTCCGATGCCGTCGACGGGTCGCGATACCCGCGAAGGGAGCGGCCAAACGGCACGCGGGCAATACGATGACGCCCATGATGCGGTCGGCCGCCGTGGTGCTCGCGACGTGCGTGCTGGCGCTGTCCGCCGGCGTGGCCGCGCCTGCGCGGGCCTGCGGCTGCGGCGCCTACATCCCCGCGCAGGAGGGTCCGGCCGTCACCGACGAGCGCGCGCTGGTCGCCTGGGACGGCACCAGCGAGGACGTGCTGATGTCCTTCGACGTGCAAGGCAGTTCGGCGTCCGCGGCCTGGGTGATGCCGGTGCCGTCGGCGGCGCGGGTCACCCTCGGCGAGCCGGAGGTGTTCGACGAGATCGACCTGCTCACCGCGCCGCGCATCGAGTACCGCGACTCGTGGTGGCCCACGTTCGACTGGATGAAGGGCTTCGCGAGCGAGGCGCCCGACACCGCCGGCGCGCAGGCCCCGACCGGTGTCAGCGTGCTCGCCCGGCAGCGCATCGGACCGTTCGACGTGACGCGGCTGACCGCAGGCGATCCGGCCGCCCTGGCCGATTGGCTTGCGGGCCGGGGATTTCCGCATCCGCCAGGCCTGGACCGCAACCTTGCGCCCTATGTGCGGGACGGCTGGGAGATCGTGGCGGTGCAGCTGGTTCCTGGCGCCGCCGGCGAGTCGCTGACCGGTGACCTGCAGCCGCTGCGGCTGTCGTTCCGCTCCGACGAGGTGGTGTACCCGATGCGGTTGTCGCAGTCGGCGACGACGCCCCAGACCGTCGACCTGACCGTGCTGGCCGATCACCGGATGGACCCGTCAGAGGTCCCCGTGGCCGGCAACGACCCGTCGCTCGCCTTCGCCGGCCGGATCGAGGCGCTGCCGCCCGCGCTCGCCGAATACGCGGGCGAGACGGCGTTCCTCACCCGGTGGAAGAACACCATCGACGATCCGTCCGCGATCGACGGCGACTACGTGTTCAATCAGGCGTCGGCGGACACCCCGTTCCAGGAGGTGATCTACCGGCACCGCGACCGGGGCGACATCACCGGGCTGGTGCTGATCGCGCTGGTGGTCGTCAACGGGTTCGTCGTCGTCGTCGCGCTGACCGCCGGTGCGATCGTCCGCTCGAGGCGCCGCGGTCAGCCGACGCGCGGCTGATCCGCCACTTCGGGGCGGGCCTCGCCGGCCTGCTCCACGTGCAGCCGTTTCTGCAGGTATGCCAGCCCCAGCAGCGCCGCCCCGGCCGCCAGCCAGCCGACGACCGCGATCGAGCCGGCCGGGATGATGGACAGCGACGCGTCGCGGTCCTGCACCCGGACCAGGTCGGGGTTGTTCACGTCGTACTCGACGTAGATCCGCATGCCCGCCTCCAGCTCCGACGGGTACAGCACACCGAGCTCGGGACGGTAGGTCACCCGGTCGGGTGTGACGAACTCGATGGTCGACCGGCGCGGGCCCGCGCTGAGGACGTTCGCCTCGGCGACACCCATGTTCCGCTCGATCTGCCGGTCGTTGCGCCACGCGCCGAGCACCATCAACGTCGACTGCAGCGTGACCAGGCAGGCGGCGATCACCACTCCGATGCGGACCCGCCGGATCACCCGCTCGGCGCGGGTCTCGGTGCCGTCGCCGTACAGGTGTGGAATCGCGATGCGCCACAACACTTTCAGCCGCTCGATCAGACGGTGCAGCGCTGGGGGCAGCGTCACAGGGCGGCCCTGATCGACGCGTGCAGCGCCCGCAACGACGACCGGTCGGCCTTCACCTCCAGCACCCGCATCCCGTCGTGCGGTTCGTCGAGCACCTCGGCCAGGTCGTCGACCTCGATCTGGCGGCTGTCCACGTGGTACGCCCGGCACAGCGCGCCGACGTCGACGTCGTGCGGGGTGCCGAAGACGCGCGCCGACACGTCGGAGAACCGCGGGTCGCCCTGCTCGAGGAGTTCGAAGATGCCGCCGCCGTTGTCGTTGGACACCACGATCGTCAGGTCCCGCGGCGTGGGCTCGGTGGGCCCGATGAGCAGGCCGGAACTGTCGTGCACGAACGTCAGGTCGCCGAGCAGGGCGATCGTCCGCGGCACCTCGTCGCCGCGTCCGGTCTGCTCGTGCGCCAGCGCGGCGCCGATGGCCGTCGACACCGTGCCGTCGATGCCCGCCACCCCGCGGTTGGACCGCACCGTCACTCCGCGCGGCGTCAGCCCGACCAGGGCGGCGTCGCGCACCGGGTTCGACGCGCC
>NZ_JAUMSQ010000315.1:0-9717 GCF_030519285.1 Mycolicibacterium arseniciresistens | reverse complement strand
GACCCGGCGCCGGGTGCCGGCCGCCCCGGCGAACGCGGCCCGCACCAGGTCGACGGCGCCGGCGGTGTCGGCGAGCGCCTCCGTCCAGTTCTCCCGCAGAGCGGCCCATTCGGCGATCGCGGTGAGGCGTTCGGTGACGCCGGAAGCCGTCAACGACAGCGGATCGGTGGCCGCGATGTCGAGCAGCTCGACGATCTCGGGCGGATAGCCGGCGCCCACCTCGTCGAGGCGCGTCATGATCGGGGCGAGGCCGTGTGCCACCTGCGAATCGATCTCGTCGACGGCATCGAGGACGCGGATCACCGCACGGGTGTCGTCGAGCGTCTGCGGCAGCTCGCGCAACATGTGCCTCAGCTCGGCGAGCTGGATGTCGTCGAGACCGGACCGATCGCGCGCGGCCCCGGCCGAATCCAGGGCCGACATGGCCTGAGTCAGGAAGTCCCACAACCGCCTCAGCGTCTCCTCGGCATGCGCCCACCGCTGTGCGGTCACCCCGCTGGGGGAGTAGCGGCGGACATGGGCCATGCCGGGGTGTGCGTCGAGCTCGAACAGGGCGGCCGACATCGATGCGACGTCGTGCGTGCCGGCCGCGAGTTCGCGGTCGATCTCGTGGAACGCCTTCGCCGTCATGGCGCCGCCTCGTAGCGCGGTGCGGGGGGGCCGGGCGACGGCCCGAGACTGTCCAGCCATCTGGAGTAGAGCCGTTGCCACGTTCCGTCGGAACGGATCTCGTCGAGTGCACCGTTGACGAACCGGACCAGGTCGTCGCGGTCCTTCCGGATCCCGATGGCATAGGGCTCCACACCCATGCTCGGCCCGACGATGCCCACGCTGGGGTCCTGCTCGGCCAGCCCGGCCAGCACGACGTCGTCGGTGCTGATCGCATCGATCTGACCCTGCTGCAGCATCACCAGGCAGTCGGTCCAGCTGGTCACACCGACGACGGTGGGCCGTGCTTCGAGTGCGAACAGCGTCGACAGCGACGTCGTGCCGGACACCGCGCAGACCCGCTTGCGGGCCAACCTCGCGGCGGAGTCGATGCCCGATCCCTCGACAGCGAGGATGCGCTGGTTGGCATAGAAGTACACCGTCGAGAAGGCGAGCTTCTCGCGGCGCTGACACGTGACCGAGAAGGTCCGCACCACGAGGTCCACCTGACCCGACGTCAGCGCGGTCTCCCGCTGGGCGGCATCGACCACCCGCAGGTCGATGCGGTCGTCGTCGCCGAAGATGCGTCGTGCGATCTCGCGGGCGAGATCGATGTCGAAGCCCTCCAGGTGCCCTGTTCTGGGATTGCGGTACCCGAACAGGAAGGTGTTCTGGTCGACGCCGACCACCAGCCGTCCCCGCTCCGAGATCGCTGCCATCGTCGAGTTCGCCGGCATGTTCCCCGGCTCCGGCATCGGTCCGGGGCGCAGGCTCGCCTCGCGATCGCAGTCCGGCGCCGGCGTCCCCGGCGCGGCGGTGATCTCGGTCGCACCGGCCGGTCTGACCTGTGCAGGTGTGGCGTTGACCGGCGCGGGCGGCGCCGGGGGTGAACCACAGCCGCCGGCGACGACCGCCAGTGCCACCAGTACCCACCGCACCCTCACAGGAACTCCTCGAGCCGCGGCCACAGCCCGGCCGTGGCGGCCACCGCGGCGAGCGCCAGCAACACCGTCGTGCCGAGGGGAGTCCAGGCCAGGGCGTCACCGGCTTCCGCGGTGCGGTCGCGCAGTACCGCACGCGTCTGCTCGATGTGGTCGCGCAGAGTGGACTCCACCTCGGCGAACTGCGCGGCCGAGCCGTTCGGGTGGGACCCGACGGCCTGGGTCACCGCGGCGTTGTACTCACCGCCGACGTAGGCCGTCACCTGCCTGTCGTGTGCGGCCGACCAGCGCTGGACTTCGTCGAGGACGGCCGCGGGTCCCGATCCCAGCACGCCGGTGAGCTCGTCGAGCCGGCCCCGGAAGGATTCCTCTCCCCTGGTGATGTCGCCCCGTGCGATGAGCTGGAGCATCTCGTCGGTCCGCGCTTGCTGGGCCAGGATCCTTGCCTTTGCGAGCTGGCCGAACCGTGCTGTGCCCTCGCTCTGGCCGCGCTCGATGCTTGCCGCCGCCACCCAGGTGGCCGTGACGATCCACGTCATCACCAGCACCACCACGGCCGCCGCGACGATCAGACCGATGTTGACCTGCCGGTTCGTCCTGGCGCGTAGCGCCAGCGAACCGGCCAGGAGCACTGCGAGCAGCACCGTCAGCAATAGCAGGCCTGCGACGGGTGTCGCGCCGACCGCGCGCTGTCCGGCGTGGACCACGGCCAGGTCGCGCGCGAAGATCCGCTCGGCCCCGGGGAGCAGTTCGGTCTGCATCAACGAGGAGGCCTCGCGCAGATACGCAGAACCGACCGGGAACTCCTGGAGGTTGTTGGCCCGCGCGAGTTCGACCAGCCCCGTGTAGGTCGCCAGCTGCGTCGAGACCTCCGCCGCCTCGGCACGCGTGTCCGCGTCGGTGGCGCCGGCCGTGACGTCCACCAGCGCCGACGACGCCGCCGCCAGCGCCTGCTGGTACCGCATCCTCGCCGGTGCTGACAGAGTCCCGCCGGACAGGAACGCCGACGCGGCGGCTGCATCGGCCGCCGACAGCGCGGCGTACAGATTCTGCGCTGCGTAGGCGAACGGTTCCGACCGCTCGAGCACGGTGTCGTGTTCGGCTATCCGCCGGTCGAGCCCGCCGGCGCAGACCACGGCGGCCACCGTGCAGGTCGCGACGACGGTGGCCGCGATCAGCACGATCATCCCGGGCGTCGTGGCCACGAACCGCCGGATCCACGCACGCCGTCCGCGGGATGCGCGCGTCGCCTCGACCGGAGCGACGGCGTCCTCGTCCGATGTGGCGGCGTCGCGCCGCGCACCCCGCCGAAGGACTGCCGCCCCTTCGCCCATGTCGGACTCCACTTCGTGACCCACCACTGCAGATCAGGACGCTTTCCATCATCACGGGCACCCGCGCCGAATACGCGAGTACTGCACTACTGCTGTTTGTGCGTTCCGGTGCAATCCACTACTTGCGGCTCCCCACGGTTCCTAGGGTGGGCGTATGCGGTTGACCTGGCCGTTGACCGGTCGCTCCGAGGAGATGCGACTGATCGCGGCCGCCCTGTCCGACCCGGGCCTGTGCGGAATCGTCATCGGCGGCGCGGCCGGGGTGGGTAAGAGCCGGGTGGCGCGTGAAGCGCTGGAGCAGGCCGCGACTCTCGGACACACGGTCCGCTGGGTCGTCGGCACCTCGTGCGCCCGCGGCCTTCCGCTCGGAGCGTTTGCGGCGTGGGCGGGAACGGCAGGCCGCGACGATCTCCAGCTGGTGTGCGCCGTGATCCGGTCGCTCACCGCGGCCCCGCCCGGCACCGCGGTGGTGGTCGGGGTCGACGACGTCCACCTGCTCGACGAGCTGTCGTTGTTCGTACTGCAGCAGATCGCGCAGCGCGGTGAGGCGAAGCTGATACTGAGCATCCGCGACGGCGAAGAGATTCCCGTCGGCGTGCACGAGCTCTACCGGATCGGCCAGTTCGACAGGCTCGACCTCGAGCCGCTGTCACTTCCGGAGACCACGGCCCTGCTGTCCGCGGCGCTGGCCGGCCCGGTCGACCCGCACGCCGCACGCCGGTTGTGGGAGCTGACCCGCGGTAACGCGCTCTACCTGCGCCACATCGTCGAGCAGCAGGTCGCCGAAGGCCGGTTCGGCGGGGAGTCGGGCACGTGGTACTGGCTCGACGAGCCCATCGTCGTCCCGCACAGCCTCATCGAACTGATCGAGTCCCGGATGGGCGCACTGGCGCCGGATGTGGCGGCCGTCATCGACACACTGGCGGTCGGCGAGCCGATCGCGCTGCCGGCTCTGGAGCGGATGGTGGGCCCCGACGCCGTCGAGGACGCCGATGCCCGGGGGTTGATCAGGGTCGATCAGGCCGGCACGGGCCCCCAGGTGTGGGTCGCGCACCCGTTGTACGGAGAGGTGCGCAGGAACCGCGCGGCGCCCACCCGGCTGCGCAGGCTGCGGGGACTCGTGGCCACCGAACTCGGCGCCGCGGACGACCGGGACGATGCGCGGGTACTGGTCCGCCGCGCCGCCATGAGCATGGACTCGGACCTCACCCCGGACGGCAATCTGCTGGTCACGGCCGCCCGCAAGGCTGTCGCACTCGCGGACCTGTCGCTCGCCGATCGGCTCGCCTCCGCGGCCGTGCACGCCGGGGAGGGACCCGAAGCGGTGTTCATCCGGGCACACGCGCTGTCCTGGAGCGGACGCGGACGGGAGGCCGAAGCGCTGCTCGCCGAGATGTCCGTCGACGGGATGGGCGACGAGAATCGCGCGCGGCTGGCCTATCTGCGCGCGAGCAATCTCCTGTGGGCCCTGGCCGATCCGCCTGCGGCCAGGGCGATCATCGACGCCGCCTCGGACATCACCGCGGGGCCGGCCGGTCACTCGATGGCCGCGCTCCGGACGGTGTACTGGTTCGCCGTCGACCGGCCCGGTGATGCGGTGAAGACCGCGCAGCACCTCGAGCTCGACGACCTGCCCGCGATCGTGGGGGCCGAGACGGCGTGGGCGCTCACCGCCATCGAGGCGGATGCTGGTCGGCTCGGCCGGGCGGTGAGCGTGGCCGAGGCCGGATACGCCGTGGCGACCCGGTCTTCGGACGCCCCGCACATGCAGTTCAACATCGCCGACGCGCACCTCGGGGCGCTGCTCTTCGCCGGCCGTGTCGCGGAGGCAGAGGAGCTGGCCGAGCGGGTGCGCCGACAGGCTGACGACCTTCCCGGCGATCCGCGGTGGCTGGGCGCCGCGATCGCGGGACGGGCCGCGCTGGGCAGCGGCCACCTGGACACGGCCTGTGTCCTGCTGGCGCCGGCGGAGCGGGCGTTGACCGCCTCGGGTTACGCCGTCGGCTGGGGGTACCGCTACGGCGTCGCGCACATGACGGCGCTGGCGATGCGGGGATCGACGGCGCAGGCCGCGGCGCTCCTGACGGATCTCGACGCCCGGCAGCGCACGTTCCGATCCCTCGATGACGAGCGCGCCCTCGCCCTGGCGTGGCTGTCGGCCGGGCAGGGGGTGGTCAGCGAGGCGATGGCGATCGCCACGAGGGCCGCCCGAACAGCGGCCGCCAACGGACGATTCGCGGCTGAGGTGATGTGCCTGCAGACCGCGGCACAGTTCGGCGACACGTCATGTGCGGCGAGGTTGGGTGAACTCGGCGCGATCGTCGAGGGCCCACGTGCCCGCATCGCGGCGCGACTCGCAGCAGCCCTTCGTGACCACGATGCCGCCGAGCTGGTGGTTGCCTCGGAGGAGTTCGAGGCGATGGGGGACCTGGTGGCGGCAGTCGACGCCGCCGCGCAGGGTGGGGTGGCCTACCGCGACGGGGAGTTGCGCGGCTCGTTTCTGACCTGCCTCGCGCGCGCCGAGGCGCTGGCCGAGACGTGCGGCATCATCGAGACTCCGGCGCTGCGGCAGGCCCGCGAACCGATACCGCTCACCCACCGGGAGCGGGAGATCGTGTCGCTGCTCGGCCACGGGCTGTCCAACCGTGACGTCGCCGAGCGCCTGACGCTGTCCGTGCGCACCGTCGAAGGGCACATCTACAAGGCGATGAGCAAGACCGGGACGACGAGCCGCGAGGAGCTCGCTGCGCTGCTGACCCACCGCAGGCCGCCCACTTGACACCCGTCAAGTATGGCCGTCGTAGAGTCGGTCCATGCAGATCCGCGAGCATGTCGGCGCCGGCAAGCCGGCGATCATCCTCCACCCGTCCGGCACCGTCATCACGTTCGACGACCTCGAGGCACGGGCCAACCGGCTGGCACACCATTTCCGCGCCAACGGGCTGCAGGAGGGCGACGTCGTCGCCATCCTCATGGAGAACAACGAGCACATGCACGCCGTCATGTGGGCGGCCCGCCGCAGCGGCCTGTACTACGTGCCGATCAACACCCACCTCACAGCCGCCGAGGCGGCCTACATCATCGACAACAGCGCCGCGAAGGCCGTCGTCGGATCGGCGGCGCTCCGTGAGACCTGCGCGGAACTCGGCGAGCATCTGCCGCGCGGGCTACCCGCTGTGCTGCTCATCGCCGACGGATCCGAAACGTCGGCGACGGACGCCTCCAGCGACCTCGACGGCTGGGTGCGCTACCCCGAAGGCGTTGCCGAACAGCCCGATACACCGATCGACGACGAGATCGAGGGCGATCTGCTGCAGTACTCGTCGGGCACCACCGGCCGGCCCAAGGGCATCAAACGGGAACTGCCGCAGGTGCATCCGTCGGAGGCGCCCGGCCTGATGGCGATGCTGGTGCAGTTCTGGCTCGACCCCGACGCGGTCTACCTGAGCCCCGCGCCGCTGTACCACACCGCCCCGTCGGTGTGGTCGATGCAGATCCAGGCCGCCGGGATCACCACCGTCGTGCTGGAGAAGTTCGACGCGCAGGGCTGTCTCGACGCCATCGTGCGCCACCGCGTCACCCACGGGCAGTTCGTGCCCGCGATGTTCACCAGGATGCTGAAGCTGCCGGAGTCCGTGCGCAACAGCTATGACGTCTCCAGCCTCAAGCGGGTGATGCACGCCGCGGCACCGTGTCCGGTGGAGATCAAGAAGCAGATGATCGACTGGTGGGGCCCGATCGTCGACGAGTACTACGCGTCCTCCGAGGCGCACGGGTCCACGCTGATCTCGGCCGAGGACTGGCTCACCCACCCCGGGTCGGTGGGCAAGCCGATGAACGGGGCCATCCACATCCTCGACGAGGACGGCAACGAGCTCGGACCCAACCAGCCCGGCGAGATCTACTTCGAGGGCGGCGCGTCGTTCGAGTACCTCAACGATCCGGACAAGACGGCCAAGTCACGCGAATGCCATGGCTGGACCACGGTGGGGGACATCGGTTACCTCGACGAGGAGGGCTACCTGTACCTCACCGACCGGCGGCACCACATGATCATCTCCGGCGGGGTGAACATCTACCCGCAGGAGGCCGAGAACACGCTGGTGACCCACCCGAAGGTGATGGACGCCGCGGTGTTCGGCGTGCCGGACGACGAGATGGGCCAGCGCGTCAAAGGTGTGGTGCAGACCGTCGACCCGGCCGACGCGACCGAGGCGTTCGCCGAGGAACTGCTCGGCTGGCTGCGGGACCGCCTGGCGCACTACAAGTGTCCGCGGTCCATCTCGTTCGAGGCCCAGCTGCCCCGCACCGACACCGGCAAGCTCTACAAGCAGGAGCTGATCGCGAAATACTCCGGCTGATGCGCGTCGTCGACCTGTCGGACCCGCCGTCGCCGGACGCCGCGGAACCGGCGGGCGTCGTGGTCGCCACCGGCGACCCTGCCGCACCGGGCGCCGAACACTGGTTGCAGCGAGCGACTTTCACCATCACCGAGCAGCCGTGTGAGGACCGCCGAGTGGTCCGGGTGCCGTCGGTGCAGCGCACCCTCGCCGAACTCGATCAGCGCTGCCGCACCTGGCCGAAGGCGGCGGCGATCGGCGACGACGTGCTGCGGGCGGTGGACGTCGCGGCGCCCGCCCACGCCGGCCTGATCGCGGAGTCGCTGGCCTACTCGACGCTGCAAGGCAGCGCCGAGTTCCAGTCCTGGCTGGCCGCGCGTGGACCCAGAACGCCTCCGGTGCTGCCGGATCCGGTGCTGGCGCAGCGCGACGGCGACACCCTGCGGGTCCGGTTCAACCGGCCGGGCAGGCACAACGCCTTCTCCACCGACGCCCGTGCCGCGCTCCTCGAGGCGCTCGAGATCGCCCGCCTCGACCCGTCGGTCACCGAGGTGGTGCTCTCCGGCAACGGGCCCTCGTTCTGCAGCGGCGGCGATCTGGCCGAGTTCGGTTCCTTCACCGATCCGGCCGACGCGCACCTGGCCCGCACCCGGCACAGCCCGGCGCTGGTGCTCGACGAGCTGGTCCGCCGCCTCGGGCCGGCGCTGCGGGCCGAGGTGCACGGCCAGGTGCTCGGCAGCGGACTGGAGATGGCCGCGTACTGCGGACGGGTGACGGCACATCCCGATTCGGTGATCGGGCTGCCCGAACTGGAACTGGGCCTGATTCCCGGGGCAGGCGGCACCGTCAGCATCACCCGTCGCATCGGGCGGTGGCGGACCGCCTACCTTTTCCTCACCGGTGACACCGTCGACCCCGCCACCGCACTGCAGTGGGGGCTCGTCGACGAGGTCACCACCGACTTCTGGCCGCTGGCCCACGGGTAGACACCGACCGCCGATTATCGAAACGGCCGCCGCGACGGCATGATCACTGTGAGGGTGGCGTCGACGGGTATCGGGGGTCTGTTGTGCTGTGGATTCTGGGCGGCTGGGGCGATCGTCCCGACCACCTGTGGTCCTGCGCAGAGCGGGTGCAGCGGTCGTTGCGGCTCGCGCCGTCGCAGCCGGATGTGTACGGGCACTGGGGTGTGTGGCTGCCTCGTGATCCGGACGGGCGCACCGGATATGACCTGCAACCGGTCGACGTCGACGACATCGCCGATATCGAACGGGCCATCGACAGGGTCACCGAACGCGCTGCCGGTGGCGGCCCGGCGGCGGGCATCTACGCCGAGTTCGCCCGCAGCCGGTCCGGTGAACAGCCGGAGGCGAGTTCCACCCGGTTCGAGTACGTGGTGCGGGCGGGATTCACCGACCGGTCGAGGGCGCAGAACCAGGTCGCGTTCGACGTCGACGCGGAGACCGACGACCGCACGCTGATGGCGTACATGACCGCGCTGGTGCAGGCGTGGGAGCCCGATCACCTGGGCGCGGTCACCCAGCAGACCAAGCGGGCGCAGCGCTACCGGTCGCCCGAGGCGGTGGTGGGGCGGCTCACCTACATCCGGGCCGGCACCCCGTTGGACACCGGCGTCCTCGCCGACCGCATCGACATCGCCGCCGCCGACGGCGGGCATTACATCCGCGTCCCCGGCACCCCGGAGCGGCCGAGCCTCGACCACATCACCACTGTGCGTCGTGCGCTGGGCTATGGCAGCAGCGGAACGCGGGACGCGGCGGTCAGCGGCCGGTCGGCGTGACCGGCGCGGGCATCACTCGTTCTGCGCCAGGCAGTAGGTGCGTTCCGGTTCCGGGAATGCCAGCGCCTGCGCGGGCGGGACGCACGCGCTGGGATCGTTGCTGTCGAGGCGGGTGGTGACCTTGCCCGCGGCGTTGGGGTCCGCGCAGTCCACCTTCCTGAACATCGTCTCCACCGAGTCGACCCGGAAGCAGTCGCCCTGTTCGAAATTGGGCAGGAAGCACCGGGTCTGGCCGGTGACCGTCGCCTGGTAGAGGTACGAACCCTCGCTGGCGGGGCCGTCGGGGCACTGGCCGGGTCCGGACACGGCACCCAACTGCAGCTGGGCTTCGGGGTCCGAACAGTCGACGCTGTCGGGCACGCCGGTGTCGGGGATGTCGATGACGCACTCGCCGACGTCGAGCCCCGCGCTGTCGCTGCTCGATGTCGGCGACGACGACGAGGAACGCTCGGACGACGAGGAACGCTCCGACGACGAGGAAGTGGACGGCGACGACGCGATCCGGCCGAGATTCCCGAGCAGTCCGAGTACCAGGATGATCGCGCCGGCGATGATCAGGCCGGTGCCCTGCTTCTTCGGCGCGACGGGCGGTGGCGGCGGGTAGCCGGGCGGCGGGTACGGGGGCTGACCGCCGGGCGGCGGGTACGGCGGCT
>NZ_JAUMSQ010000314.1:0-9798 GCF_030519285.1 Mycolicibacterium arseniciresistens | reverse complement strand
GGCCCGGGTTGGCCGGGCGGACGCGGTTGCTGCCAGTTCGGTCCCGGAGGCGGCGGACCCCAGCCTGGTTCGGGTCGCTGCGGAGCGGGCGGGCGGACGTCTTGGTTCGGTGGCGGGTGGTTCGGCGGCGAGGCGGGGGCCTGCGGTTCGCGGAAGCTGGTGCGGGGACGTTCGGCTTCCCGCATCGGTTCGGGCTGGGTGTCGTCAGCGTCGGTCGACGGCGGCGCCTCGTCGGCCGCGCGCGGCGGGGACTGATCCGGAGTGGCCGGCCGCGGGTTGTCTCTGGGCGGGAGGTAGTCGACGGGTGGCCGGCGGGAGGCCGGCGGTTGAGGAGGAATCCTGGGTCCGGTCGGCCCGGTGTCGGGCTCGTAGTCGGTCTCCTCCGAACCCGTCCAGCCGAGTTCTCGCCGCAGTGCGTCATCGCGGTCGGTCACTGCAATTACTCCTCCGGAACTTCAACGACGCGGTTGTCGGCCGGTTTCCAGTATCAACTACCCGCGCCCCCTTGCGCGGTGGCTGGGGAGGCGCGCGGGCCAGCAAATACAGCCGTTTGGCATGTTTTTCGTAGTGCGGGCCGTCGGCGGGAGCGGCCGCCGACCACGGCCAAGGATCCTGGCGCTGTGCCGTTCTGCTGCGCGAGCGGCGCCCTCCGAGACCGTCCGTCTTCCATCGGACGTTCGCTGACGCATGTGTCTATTCCGCTTGAACGGCACAACCATGTGGTCAGAACCATTGCTGTAGCATTGCCGACCAAATTGACGGACCGGGCTCACGCCCTGTGAATTAGTGCGTTGGCGGTGTCGATTTCGCTGGTACGCTCGCATGCGGTAAAGGGGGTCGGGTGTTATGGGTAAGCGTGCCGGTTTTGGCGTCTCTGGCAAAGTCCGTGATGTCGCCGCTCGCGGCGAGGCACGGATTGCGGAGTCGCCGAACACCGCGGTTGGACCGCACGTGAGCGTGGATGTGGCCCTGTTCGCGCGGCCGGCAGGTGTTCGCGGCGGCGAACTCGTGGGGTCGCTGCGATGACGGCCGGCACGAGCACCACCCACATCGACGACGTCGTCGGCGTGGAGGTGACGATCGACGGCATGCTGGTCATCGCCGACCGGCTCAACCTCGTCGACTTCCCGGTGGCTCTCGGCATCCGGCTCAACATCCCGCAACCCGACCTTCGCGAGATCGTCTGGGAGCAGGTCGCGCGCGACCTCACCGCCCAGGGCGTGCTCGACATCTACGGCCAGCCGCATCCCGAGGTCGCCGCCATGGTCGACACCCTGAGCAGGCCCGACCGCGTCCTCGAGGGCCGCTGGTGGCGCCGCGATCTCGGCGGCAAGATGGTCCGCTTCGTCGTGGTGCGCAAGGGCGAACGCCACGTGGTCGCCGCCCGGGATGACGAGATGCTGGTCCTGCAGCGCATCGCGCCCCAGGTCGGCCTCGCCGGGATGGTGACCGCTGTGCTCGGTGGCGCCCAGGCCGCGCACGTGGAACCGCTCACCGGCGTGGCGGCCAGGCTCGCCGAATGCCGCACCGCCGAAGCGCTGACGGCGCTCGGTGTACCGGTGCCGTCGGCCCGCGTCTACGCCGAGATCATCAACGAACCGGCCAGCTGGGTGGAGCTCACGGCCACCGAGCGCCATCCCGGGGGCACCACCACCACGGCTGACGTCGCCGCCGGAGTGCTCGACTCGCGGCAGGGTCGCATCGTGTCGATTCCCCGCCGCGTCAACGGCGAGCTCTACGGCAGCTTCCTGCCCGGCACCCAGGACAACCTGCAGCGCGCACTGGACGGTCTCGTGGAGTTCCTGCCATCGGGCGGCTGGTTCGAGAAGACCGATCCGGACAGCCCGTTCGCAGATTGAGGAAGGTCCACATGGTGGGTGACACTCCGCCACGCGACGCCTCGGACGATTACGACGGCCTCGCGGCACTCGGCTACCCGTCCGACTCGGGCGCGGTGGACGAGGCCGACCTCGCGGCGCTCGTGGACTACCTGCCCGCGGGCGGCTACGAGAGCGACGACAGCGACGATGAGGACGCTGCCGGTGCGGAGTTGTACCTGGTCGAGTCCCCGGATACCGACGAGGAGGGTCCCGGCGCCGCCTTCGCGGTGACCAACCCGCCCGGGACGGTCACCGTGACCGCGTTCCTCGACGGGCGCATCCAGCAGATCGAGCTGTCCCCGAACGTGGTCGGCATGACCGAGGCCGATCTCGCCGACGAGATCGTCGTGATCGCCGGCCTGGCCACGATGGACGCCCGGTCCGCCCAGTACTCGTTCATGCTCGACGGAATGCGCGAACACGGACACAGCGACGTGGCCACCCGCGACTTCCTCGCCAGAGACCTGGAATTGCCCAGCCCGGAGCAGGCCGATGCCCGGCGGGCCGAGGTGTTCGCGACGAGGTATGAAGACAGCCATGAGTGATCACCTGGCGAGCCTTTTCGGCACCGCGGTGGGCATGCTGCCCACGTCCCCGGCACGTGCCCTCGAACTCTTCACCGAGATCACGAATTACGACGAGACCGCCTGCGACGCCTGGGTCGGGCGGATCCGGTGCGGCGACCGCGAGCGGGTGACGCTCTTCCGGGCCTGGTACTCGCGGTCCCACTTCGGCAGGTTGGCCGGCGCGGCCGAGGTGCCGATGAACGCACTCGGCGCCCGCGTCGCGATCGGTGGCATCTTCGGCAAGGACATCAGCTATCCGGTGGTCTCGCCGTTGGCGCTGACACTCGGCTTCGCCGTCCAGGAGGCGTCGGAGGGCAACCACGCCGATGCCATGGAGGCGCTCGACAACGCGCCCGCCGCGGGCGCGGAGCACCTGGTCTCCTGGACCAAGGCCGTCATCCTCGCGTCCGGGGAACGCTGGACGGACGTGATCGAGCAGGTCCGCAGCGCGGGCAGCTGGCCGGACAAGTTCCTGGCCGCCGCGGCGACCGTCGCGCACGGCGTTGCGGCGGCCAACCTCGGGCTGTTCACCGAGGCGGACCGCCGGCTCACCGAGGCCAACGGCACACCTGTCGGCGAGGCCTGCGCCCCGGCCATCGCCTGGTACCTGGCGATGGCGCGGCGTGCCCAGGGCAACGAAGAGTCCGCCAACGTGCTGCTCGAGTGGTTGCAGGCCAACCACCCAGAGCCGAAGGTCACTGCGGCGCTGCGAGATTCGAATTACCGCCTGGCCACGACCACGGCGGAGAAGATCGCCGCGCGCACCGACCCGTGGGATCCGGCGAGCGCGGTGGCCGACACGTCGGGCCGCGAGACGCTGCTCGCCGAGGCCCAGGCGGAACTCGACCGCCAGATCGGGCTGAGCCGGGTGAAGGAACAGATCGAGGCGTACCGCGCCGCCACCCAGATGGCCAAGATCCGTGCGGCCCGGGGGATGAAGGTCGCCCAGACGTCCAAGCACATGATCTTCACCGGCCCGCCCGGCACCGGCAAGACCACGATCGCCCGGGTGGTGGCCAACATCCTTGCCGGGCTGGGCGTCATCGCCGAACCGAAGCTCGTCGAGACGTCCCGCAAGGACTTCGTCGCCGAGTACGAGGGGCAGTCGGCGGTGAAGACCGCCCGCACCATCGACCGTGCGGTGGGCGGCGTGCTGTTCATCGACGAGGCCTACACGCTGGTGCAGGAGCGCGACGGGCGCGCCGACCCGTTCGGCACCGAGGCGCTCGACACGCTACTGGCCCGGATGGAGAACGACCGCGACCGCTTGGTGGTGGTGATCGCCGGCTACAGCGCCGACATCGACCGTCTGCTGGAGAGCAACGACGGCCTGCGGTCGCGCTTCGCGAACCGCATCGAGTTCGACTCGTATTCGCCTGACGAGATCGTCGACATCGCGAAAGTCATTGCCACGGCTAATGACTCGATGCTCAGTGATGAGGCCGCCAAGCGGGTGCACGAGGCGGCCACGCTGCTGAGCCAGCGGGCGCTGGGCGGCAAGCCGGCACTCGACATCGCGGGCAACGGCCGCTACGCACGCCAACTCGTGGAGGCCGGCGAGCAGAACCGCGACATGCGGCTGTCCCGCTCACTGGATTTCGACAATCTGGGGGTCGAACAATTGAGTGAGATCGACGGCGAGGACATGGCCTCGGCGATCGCAGCGGTGCACGCCCGACTGAACATCAGCGGCTGACATGGCGGGTTTCCGGCTCACCACCAAGGTGCAGGTCAGCGGCTGGCGCTTCCTGCTGCGCCGGGTGGAGCACGCGATCGTCCGCCGCGACACCCGGATGTTCGACGATCCGCTGCAGTTCTACAGCCGCGCCGTGTCGGCGGGCATCATCATCGCGGTGCTGATCTGCCTCGGCGCCGCCCTGCTGGCGTACTTCAAGCCGCTCGGAAAGCGGGGCGGGGACAGCCTTCTCGTCGACCGGGCCACCAACCAGCTGTATGTGGTGCTGCCGGGGAACGGCCAGCTGCGGCCGGTGTACAACCTCACCTCGGCGCGGCTGGTGCTCGGCAGTGCGGGTACCCCGGTCGCGGTCAAGTCCGACGAACTGAACCGGCTGTCCAAAGGCCAGCCGATCGGCATCCCGGGTGCGCCGTACGCCACCCCGGTCGCCGGTGCCGCCGAATCGATGTGGACGCTGTGCGACACCGTCGAGAAGCCCGAGAGCGCGAAGCCGACGGTGCAGTCGTCGGTGATCGTGCGACGCCTCGCGCTCGACTCGACGGTCGCCCCGATGCGGCCCGATCAGGGCATGCTCGTCAAGTACGAGGGCGCCGACTGGCTGATCACCGACAACGGCAGGCATTCCATCGATCTGGCCGACCGGGCTGTCACGTCGGCGGTCGGCATCCCGGTGACCGCCAAGGCCGCCCCGATCTCGGAGGGCCTGTTCAACGCGTTGCCGAACGTCGGGCCGTGGCAGCTGCCGCAGATCGCCCGTGCCGGCGAGCCCAACACCCTCGGCCTGCCACCGAATCTCGTGATCGCGTCCGTGTTCAAGACCGTGACGGAGAAGGGCGAACAGCACTATGTGGTGCTGCCCGACGGCGTGGCCCGCGTCAACGACCCCACCGCGGCGGCGTTGCGCGCCACCAACTCCTACGGTCTGATCGAGCCGCCGCCCGTCGAGGCGAGCGTGGTGGCAGGGATCTCCGAGCAGGTCTACGTGTCGCCGTTGCCGGACAAGGCGCTGGACATCCTGCTGCGCGAAGAGGATCCGGCGTTGTGCTGGTCGTGGGAGCGGGTGCCGGGCGACCAGGCGCCGAAGACCTCGGTGATCGCCGGACGCCGTCTGCCGGTGCCCGCGTCGGCCCTCAACACCGGCATCGAGCAGATCGACGGCGACGCCACCGTCTACATCGACGGCGGGCAGTACATCCGGCTGCAGTCCCCCGATCCCCGCTACGGCGAGAGCCTGTACTACATCGACCCGCAGGGCGTGCGCTACGGCCTGCCCGACGAGGAGACGGCGAAGAACCTCGGGCTGTCCGCTCCGCAGACCGCGCCGTGGCAGGTAGTCAAGCTGTTGGTCGACGGCCCCGTGCTGTCGAAGGAGGCGGCGCTGCTCGAGCACGACACCCTGCCGCCGAACCCCAGTCCGCGAAAGGTCGAGGGAGGCGCCGGAGCCCCGGCACCGGCATCCGGAGGTGGCCCGTGACGACGAAGAAGTTCACCCCGACCATCAAGCGGGGGCCGCGGCTGACACCCGGCGAGATCAACGTGACACCCCCGGACGACCTGGGTGTCGAGATCCCGCCGTCGGGCCTGCAGCGGGCGTTGCCGTGGGTGATGGGCGGCTGCATGCTCGGCATGATCGCGATCATGATCTTCACCGGCGTGCGCCAACTCTCGCCGTACATGCTGATGATGCCGCTGATGATGGTGATGGGCACGGTCGGCTTCATGGCCGGCGGCGGTTCGGGCGGCAAGAAGGTGCCCGAGATCAACGCCGACCGCAAGGAGTACCTGCGCTACCTGTCGGGGCTGCGCACCCGCGTCACCTCATCGGCCGCCGCTCAGGTGACGTTCTTCAACTACCACGCGCCGCACCCCGAGGACCTGCTGTCGATCATCGGGACCCACCGGCAGTGGTCGCGCCAGTCCAACGCCGACTTCTTCTCCTCCACCCGGATCGGGATCGGCGCCGAGGCCGCCGTCGACCGTCTGCTCAAGCCGAATGTCGGCGGTGAACTCGCGGGCCCGGCAGGCGCCCCGCAGCCGCACCTGGAGCCGGTCAGTCACATGTGGGTGACGAAGTTCCTGCGCACCCACGGCCTCATTCACGACTGCCCGAAGTTGTTGCAGACCCGCACCTTTCCGACGATCGCCGTCGGCGGTGACCTCGGCGGCGCAGCGGGTCTGCTGACCGCGATGATCTGCCATCTCGCGGTGTTCCATCCGCCGGACCTGCTCCAGATCCGGGTCCTCACCGACAATCCCGAGGATCCGCAGTGGTCCTGGCTCAAGTGGTTGCCGCACGTGCAGCACCAGAGCGACACCGACGCCGCTGGCGCCACCCGATTGGTCTTCACCCGTCCGGACGGGCTCAGCGACCTGACCGCCCGGGGGCCGCACACGGCCGACGCCGTGCCGACGGGGCCCTACATCGTCGTCGTCGACCTGACGGGCGGCCGGGCCGGCTTCCCGGTCGACGGGCGGGCCGGTGTCACCGTGATCACCCTTGGTAATCACAAGTCCTCCTACCGCATCAAGGTCAATCCGGACGGCAGCGCGGACGACAAGATGCACAACCAGAACTTCCGTCCGGTGCTGCGTGTCGCGGACAGGATGACGCCGGGGCAGGCGGGCCGGCTCGCCCGTAAGTTGGCCGGCTGGTCGATCACCGGGACGATCATCGACAAGAGCGTCCGCGTGCAGAAGAAGGTCGCCACCGAATGGCACCAGCTCGTCGGCGCGCAGACCATCGAAGAGGTCACGCCGGCGCGCTGGCGGATGTACGCCGACACCGACCGCGACAGGCTGAGGATTCCCTTCGGCCACGAGCTCAAGTCGGGCGACATCATGTACCTCGACATCAAGGAGGGCGCCGAGTTCGGCGCCGGTCCGCACGGCATGCTGATCGGCACCACCGGTTCCGGTAAGTCGGAATTCCTTCGCACACTGATCCTCTCGCTGGCCGCCACGCATCATCCCGACCAGGTGAACCTGCTGCTCACCGACTTCAAGGGCGGCTCGACGTTCCTCGGTATGGAGAAGCTGCCGCACACCGCGGCGGTGGTCACCAACATGGAAGAGGAAGCCGAGCTGGTGAGCCGGATGGGCGAGGTGCTCACCGGTGAGCTCGACCGCAGGCAGTCGATCCTGCGGCAGGCCGGCATCCAGGTCGGCGCCGCGGGCGCGCTCTCGGGTGTGGCCGAGTACGAGAAGCACCGCGAGCGCGGCGCGGACCTGCCCCCGATGCCGACGCTGTTCGTCGTGGTCGACGAGTTCGCCGAGTTGCTGCAGAACCACCCGGACTTCATCCAGTTGTTCGACCGGATCTGCCGCGTCGGCCGCTCGCTGCGGGTGCACCTGCTGCTCGCCACGCAGTCGCTGAACACCGGCGGCGTCCGGATCGACAAGCTCGAGCCCAACCTGACATACCGGATCGCGTTGCGCACCACCAGTTCCGCGGAGTCCAAGGCGGTGATCGGCACGCCGGAGGCGCAGTACATCACCAACAAGGAGAGTGGCGTTGGCTTCCTGCGGGTCGGCATGGAGGACCCGGCCAAGTTCCGCAGTGTGTACACCGGCGTGAACTACGTGCCGACGGCTCTCACCCAGGACGACGGAGATGCCAAGCCCAGGGCCAGGACTCAGAACCGGGTGCGGATCCACCAGTTCACCGCGGCGCCCATTCTCGATGCGGCAGGTGCGTCATGACGGTCGGTGAAACCGAACAGCGGGTGCTGCGCGAGGTCGTGCTCGGTCAGCTGACCACCGGCGAGATCCGGGCCTACCGGATGTGGTTGCCGCCGTTGACCGATCCGACACCGGTCAACGAACTGGTCGAGCGCGACTACCAGCGTCAGCCGCTGCGGTTCGGCCTCGGGATCATGGACGAGCCACGCAGGCACAGGCAGGACATCTGGGGGATCGACGTCTCCGCGGCGGGTGGCAACATCGCCGTCGGCGGCGCACCGCAGACGGGCAAGTCGACGTTCCTGCAGACGTTGATGCTCTCCGCGGCGGCCACCCATACGCCGCGCCAGGTGCAGTTCTACTGCGTGGACCTCGGCGGTGGCGGCCTGATGTACCTCGAGGACCTGCCGCACGTCGGCGGCGTCGCGACCCGCGCCGAGCCGGATCGGGTGAACCGGGTGGTGGCCGAGGTCAAGGCCGTGCTGCGGGCCCGTGAGGCGATGTTCAAGCAGTACCGCGTCGGCTCCATCGCCTCGTACCGTGAGATGCGCGAGGACCCGAACAGCCCGGCGGCGGCCGACCCGTTCGGTGACGTTTTCCTGGTGATCGACGGCTGGCCGGCGTTCGTGAGCGAGTTCCCCGACCTCGAACCCGTGGTCCAGGACCTCGCGGGCCAGGGCCTGGCATTCGGGGTGCACGTGGTCATCTCGACGCCACGCTGGACGGAACTGAAGGCGCGTGTCCGCGACTACCTGGGCACCAAGGTGGAGTTCCGGCTCGGCGACGTCAACGAGACCCAGATCGACCGCATCACCCGGGAGATCCCGGCCAACCGTCCTGGCCGCGCCATCTCGATCGAGAAGCACCACCTGATGATCGGTGTGCCGAGGCTGGACGGCGTGCACAGCGCCGAGAACATGGTGCCTGCGATCTCGGCGGCGGTGCAGCACATCGCTGCTCAGTACACCGACAGCGCCCCTCAGGTCCGGGTGCTGCCCGACAAGATCCACCTGCACGAGCTCGACCCGAACCCGCCCGGACCCGACACCGACTACCGCACGCGGTGGACGATCCCGCTGGGCGTGCGCGAGTCGGACCTCACGGTGGCGTACAACCGGATGAGCGCGACGCCGCATCTGTTGATCTTCGGTGCGCCGAAGTCCGGCAAGACCACCATCGCCCACGCGGTGGCGCAGGCCATCTGCAAGCGCAACAGCCCGCAGCAGGTCCGGTTCATGGTGGCCGACTACCGGTCGGCGTTGCTCGACGCGGTGCCGCAGAGCCATCTCCTCGACGCGGGGGCGGTCAACCGCAATCACGCGACGCTCGAGGAGTCGATCAAGGCGCTGGCGATCAACCTGAAGAAGCGGCTCCCGCCGCCGGACCTGACCACCGCACAATTGCGTTCGCGGTCGTGGTGGACCGGCCCGGACGTGGTCCTGCTGGTCGACGACTGGCACATGATCGTCGCGGCGTCGGGGATGTTGCCGCCGACATCGCCGCTGGCGCCGCTGCTTCCGGCGGCCGCCGACATCGGTCTGCACCTCGTGGTGACCTGTCAGATGAGCCAGGCCCACCGCGCCACCATGGACAAGTTCGTGGGCGCCGCGTACGGCGCCGGATCGCCCACCCTGTTCCTGTCCGGGGAGAAGTCGGAGTTCCCGACCAGTGAGTTCAAACTCCGGCGACGACCCCCTGGCCAGGCACTTCTCGTCTCTCCGGACGGCAAGGAGGTGGTGCAGGCGGCGTATGTCGACCCCCCCGAAGAATTGGTGTGAAGACCCCCCTCGCGGGGCGGTTAGGATTTGATCCAGAGCGCACAGCAACGTCGGCGATCAATCGCCAGCAAACTTTTATCCCGGACGTAAGTAGACAGCAGTCAAGGAGCAGGACACATGGAACCGCTGCAGCACAATCCAGGAGCCATCGGCGTCGGCGGCCAGGTCGTCGCGAACGCCGCCCGCGGTCTCGCGGGCGG
>NZ_JAUMSQ010000313.1:0-3991 GCF_030519285.1 Mycolicibacterium arseniciresistens | reverse complement strand
GAACAGCGCGGCGTTCGCGCCGACCCCGACCGCCACCGACCGGTCACCGCACACCACCTGGCCGGGCACCGGCCGCGCCGCCGCCGCCCACTCCATCGGGCCGAGCCGGCCGTGCTGGGCCATCGTCTCAGCCATCGTCGGGCGTCCACTTCCACATCTCGACGACGGTGCCCTGCCCCGGTGTCGATTCGACGATCAGCCGGTCCATCAGCCGCCGGGCGCCGGGCAGGCCGAGACCAAGGCCGCGGCCGGTCGAGTAGCCGTCCTCGAGTGCGCGGTCGATGTCGGCGATGCCGGGGCCGTCGTCCTCGGCGCGCACCACCAGCGCCCTGCGCCCGTCGCGGTACTGCACACCCACCCGCACCTCGCCGCGACCGGCGTAGCTGGTGATGTTGCGGGCGATCTCCGAGATCGCGGTGGCCACCATCGTCACGTCGGTCAGCGAGAAGCCCAGCCGGCGTGCGAGTTCGTGGCCGGCCTGGCGCGCGGTGACGATGTCGTCGGAGTCGTTGACGTCGACGACGAAGTCCGCCGACCGCGGCGGGGTCACGGTCGCGGCCGTTCGTCGCCCGGCGCCCGGCGGTGCAGCAGAGCCAGCCCCTCCTCCAGGTCGAGTGCGGTGTGCATGCCGTCGAACACCAGCCCAAGCTGCACCATCGCGAACGCCACCTCGGGCTGCAATCCGACGATCACGGTGTCGGCGCCGCGCAGCCGGGTCATGTGGGCGATCGTCCGAAGGGACCGGGCCGCATAGGAATCCATCACGTCGATGGCGGTCACGTCGACGATGATGCCCTGCGCGCGGAACCGGCTGACCCGCTCCATCAGGTCGTCCTGCAGCCGCTCGGTGTCGGAGTCGGTCAGAGCGGCCTGCACGGTCGCGATGAGGATCGCGCCCTGCTTGAGGATGGGTACCGGCATGGAAGTGGTTGCGGCGCAGTGGGCGCGCTCAGCCGTTCTGCTCGCCGGTGCGGCTCACCTCGTATCCGAGTAGGCGTTCTGCCTCCTCGATGCCGCCCTGCAGGTCGCCGACGGCGTTCATCTTCGACAGGTCGAGGCCGATGGTGACCAGTGTGAGGGCGATCTCCGAGGACAGCCCGGTGATGATCACGCTGGCGCCCATCAGGCCGGACGCGTCGACGGTCTGCACCAGGTGGTTGGCGACCGTGGAGTCGATGGTCGGGACGCCGGTGATGTCGATGACGACGACCTTGGCGCGGTTGGCCCGGATCGCACGCAGCAGCTGTTCGGTCACCTGGCGGGCCCGCTGACTGTCCAGCACACCGATGATCGGCAGGATCAGCAACTGCTCGCGCACCTGCAGCACCGGGGTGGAGAGCTCGCGGATGGCCTCCTGCTGCTGGCGGATGATGCGCTCGCGCTCCTGGACGAAGCTGACGCCCACGGTGTTGGCGATGCGGTTGGCGGCCGGCTCGTAGGCGTCGAGCACGCGGTTGAGCAGGTCGAAGTCGGTCTGGTATTTCTCGAACAGCGACCGGGCCAGCACATCGCGCAGCAGCAGCACGATCCCGAGCACCTCGTCGGTCTCGACGCCCCGCGGGATGATGCGTTCGGACAGGTCGCGGGCGTAGGCCTGCAGGGCCTCCACGCTGCCGGTCTCCAGCACCTCGACGTAGTTGTCGTAGACCGCGGTCGCCTCGGAGAACAGCTCCTCGGGCGTCATCGCGGTGAGCAGCTCGGCCGCGGTGATGCGGCGGGCCCACTCCTCGCGCAGCACCGTGCGGTTCTGCCGCAGATGCTTGACCAGCTGCGGCAACAGCCCCTCGGTGGAAATGCCGGGCGCGCCCGCGGCAATGAAATCGGTCGACATCTCGGTCATGTGCTCTCCCGGCCTGCGCATGCGCGCACCCGGCGCGCGAGTCACCTGACGAGCCTATCCCGGTGGTGGGCCCGTTTCCGGTGAAGTATTTTTTCCGTGTTGCCCGAGACGGTTAGGCTTCCAACGTCCGCCCACCGGCGGATGGCGACGTAAGGACGGCAGTTGTCAGCTTCGCAAGCGATCTCCACCTCGGTGCAGCACGTCGACGGCATCGCGGTGCTCGCCGTGGGCGGCGTGGTCGATCTCGCCACCTCCGCCACCCTCGAGGAAGTGGTCGCGGGCCTGGTGGACGAGCGTCCCGTGGCCCTGATCATCGACCTGTCCGAGGTGACGTTCCTGGCGTCGGTGGGCCTGCAGATCCTGGTCGCCACCCACGAGAAGGTCAGCCCGTCGGCCCGCTACGCGGTGGTGGCCGCCGGCCCCGTCACCGCCCGGCCGATCCAGCTGACGCGGCTGGACGACGTGTTCCCGCTGCACGCCACGCTCGACGACGCGCTGGCCGATCTGCGCGACGGCGACGCCACCGTCTGACCGGCTCAGCCGGCCGGAACGGCTCCGGCCGCGTCCCGGAGCACCCGTTTCAACCGCTCCAGCGGGTCACCCCCGCGCGGGTCGAGCCTGCGCGGATCGTCGGGCCGCTGCTCCTCGTCGTCCTCTGTCGGTGACCCCGCCGACGGGGGCGGCGGCGGTGGTGGAGGGGGCGGAGGCGGCGGTGGCGGTGGCGGTGGCGGCATCGCGTCGGCGTTCGCGATCTTCGCGGCCAACCGTTCGGCCGCGTCGTCGCGGATGGCGCGGCGCTCCTCGTCGGGGTCGGTGTTGCCGGCGAAGCACTCCGGCGGTGCGCCCTCGACGATCGCCAGCGCGCTGGTGTACCGCTCGCGGGCGGCCACCGGGTCCCTGGCGAAGCCGGCCAGGTCGCCCTGGGTCTCGCGGACCAGCTCGAGGTTGACCCGCACCGGGCAGGACAGCACGGGCTCGGTGCGGCGCAGGGCCTCGCCGAATTCGGCGTCCGCGTCGGCCAGACGGCCGTCGAGCACCGCCAGCGTGCCCGCGGCGAAGGGCGCCTTCGCGGTCTCGACGATGTTGCCGAACTGCAGCACCGAGACGTCGGAGGACAGGCCGTCGAGGTCCCGCTCGGCGTAGTCGTCGACGGCCGAACTGCCCGCCGCCACCATGGAGATCAGCTTGAGCGCGACGATGAGCGCCAGCGCCGCCACCGGCGCGGAGAAGATCAGCAGCCGTCTGCGGAGTCTCAGCCTCCGCGGGGTAGCCCCACGTCGCCGCGTCACGAGGTCACCGCCCGTCGGGCCGCCCGGTGCCTGCGCAGTTCGCGGACCATCAGGTAGATCTCGGCCAGGGCCAGCGCAGCGGCCAGCAGGGTGAGCAGCCAGTACCACTCCGTCCGCGGGGTGTTCTGGTCGGCGTCGGTGTCGGCGGAGGACGGCGCGGGCAGCACGCTTTCCAGCGGTGGTCCCGCGTCGCGCCGGGCGTAGGGCACGCCGAGCTGATCGGCCACCTGCTGCAGTGCGGCCTCGTCGAGCGGGGCGCCGTCGCCGGGTGCCGGGGTGCCGTAGCCGAGCACCGCACCGCCGTCGACCATGCCCGCCTCGATCTCGAAGCGGCCCTGCGGCGCCTGCGAGCCACCCGCGCCGGAGCCGAGGTAGAACACCAGGTTGCGCGAATTCGGGTACTGCTGGCCGGCCTGGATCAGTTGGTAGCGCAGGGGATTCGCGGCAGCGGCGACGTTGACCTGTGACGCCGCGTCGGGCGGGGCTGGGTACGGCGTCAGCGCTGCGGCCACCGGTTCGAGGCTCCATGCGTCGTCGGACAGCGGCCAGTCCAGCGACGGGCGGGCCGCGAACGAGATCACGGCGAACCGTGCCTGCGGATACCGCTCGATCAGGGTCTCGATGTCGGTCCGCATGCCCTCGATCCTGGGCCGGCCGTCGTAGTCGGCGACGCCGGAGTCCACCGACCGGTCCACCACGAAGAAGACGTTCGGCACGCCCGAGGGCGCCGCCGCGGCGGAGTCCGACTTCACGGTTCCCGCGCCGGGCCGGGCGAGCGCCGCGAGCACCAGGAGCACCGCCAGGGTCAGGCCGCTCCAGCGCAGCGCGGCCGCCCGCCGCTGCGCGCCCGTGGCGACGAACA
>NZ_JAUMSQ010000312.1:0-5872 GCF_030519285.1 Mycolicibacterium arseniciresistens | reverse complement strand
TCGGCACGCCCGAGGGCGCCGCCGCGGCGGAGTCCGACTTCACGGTTCCCGCGCCGGGCCGGGCGAGCGCCGCGAGCACCAGGAGCACCGCCAGGGTCAGGCCGCTCCAGCGCAGCGCGGCCGCCCGCCGCTGCGCGCCCGTGGCGACGAACACCTGGCGCAGGGTGACCAGCCTGGCCACGATCAGCGCCGCGGCCACCACCGCGAGGATCGGGCCGGGCAGGACGGGGTCGACGCTCATCGGTGCCGTCTCCTCTTCGCGCAAGCGCTCATCGGCGAAGCACCACCAGGGCCACCGACAGCACGGCGGCCGACAGCAGCGCCACGGTCAGCGGCACGGCAGGCGACTCGCCGGGCAGCCTGGCGAACAGCCCACTGTCGGCGGGGACGGCGGGCGGCGGGTCGGCGCGGATGGCGTCCAGACGACTGGTCAGCTGGTCGGCGCCGCCGCCGACACCGGCGGGGAGTTGACGGAAGAACCGGCCGCCGGTGCGTTCGGTGAGGCCTTCGAGCGCAGCGTCGGCGTCCCGCGACGACTCGGTGGGGTCGGCCACCGCGACGACGTTCACCTGCACGCCGGCATCGGCCGCGAGGTCGCTCACCTGGTCGGCGTCGAACAGTCCGGGCTCTGCGGTGTCAGTGCGGAACACGCTCGGCCCCAGATAGATCAGCGATCTGCGGTATGCGGTCGCCGATTCGTCCGTCGGGAAGCCGGTGAGGCACAACGCCAGTACGTCCTCGACGGTGCGCGCGTAGTCGATGTAGGTGACCGCGGGTGCGAACGAGCCCGCCTCGTCCGACGGCGGCTCGATGCCTGCGTAGTCGTTGAATCGGCTTGCGGCGTACTGGTAGTCGCGGGTCAGTGGGACGACCCGCCGGTTCGACGACGTCAGTCCGATGCGTTCGGTGCCGGGCCCCCTGGTGACCTGCCCGGCGAAGTAGGACAGGAACGTCGCGGTGGCCGGATCGGTGGCGGGCTGACCCACGCAGAGCATCACCTCTTCTGGCTGGCTCTCCTCGGCGGTGCGCACGTCGACGGGCCGGGCGCCGGCGATCACGGCGGCGCCGAAGAGCACCGTCAGCATCAGCACGGTGGCCACCGCCGAGGCCCGGCGCACGCGCGCGGCCCTGGCGTATTCGGGCAGCCGGGTGAGGCGGTCGACGTTGGCCAGGGGTCGCAGCCGGCGCGGTGCGTGCGCCATCGGCAGCAGTACGGCCAGGCCGACAACCACGGCCAGGAGGGCGAACCCGGCGATCGCGACCGGCCACCAGGTCAGCTCCATGGTCGGTGTTCGCTCATAGCGCGTTCCGGGTACCCGGCGCGTCGGCTCTCAACACGTGGCCGCGGTTTGCTGCGGTCACCGGGCGGCGATCCCGCGGATGATGCGGTCGCAGACCTCGTACATGTCGCGTTGCGCGGCCTCGGGGTCCTGCGCGCGCGACACGTAGAGCGCCGCCTCGTCGAGGGCGCCGAGGAGCACGTGCGCCGTCGGCCGAACCGGTTGCTCGGGGAGCACGCCGTCGGCGATGGCTTGGGAGAGCATCGCCTCGATCACGCCGAGGCCGTACTTCGCACCGACCTCCCGCCAGTGCTCCCAGCCGAGCACCGCCGGCGCGTTGACGAGCACGATGCGGTGCACGTCGGGGGCGGCGCAGTGGTCGAGGAACAGTCGTACGCCGTGCCGCATCGCCTCGAGCTGGTCGCCGGGCGCCGCGGTGGCGATGGCCTCGGCGATGCTCGCCACGAGTTCCTCCTCGACCTGCTCGTACACGGCCTCGAACAGCGCCGCCTTGTCGGAGAACTGGTGGTAGAGGGCGCCCCGGGTGACACCGGCCGCCGCGACGATCTGCTGGGTGGACACGTCGGCGAAGGCGTGGTCGGCGAACAACCGGCGGCCGGCCGCCATCAGCCGCGCACGGGTCTCGGCGGTGCGCTCCGCCTGAGAGCGGCGCACGGGCCGGCCGTCCGGGGAACCGTTGACTTTCATACAGTCTGCACGTAACTTTCATACCGAGTGTTTGTAAATGTCTATCGAAGGATATCCGAGATGCCCCAGTTGACCCTCGAGGACGCCACCCTCGACTACCGCGTCGTCGGCCCGGAAGACTCGCCCCATCCCCCGGTCCTGTTCGTGCACGGCATCCTCGTCGACCACCGGCTCTGGTCCGAGGTCGCGGACGAGTTGGCCCGCAGGGGTTTTCGCTGCGTGCTGCCGGACTGGCCGCTCGGATCGCACACCCGGCCGGCCGGCGAGCGCGCCGACCTGTCACCGATGGGCGTGGCCACGATGGTCCACGACACCATCGCCGCGCTCGGACTGGAGAACGTGACCCTGGTCGGCAACGACACCGGCGGCGGCATCTGCCAGCTGGTGGTCGACGCCTACCCCGAGTCCGTCGGCAGGCTGGTGCTGACCAACTGCGACGCGTTCGACAAGTTCCCGCCGTTCCCGTTCAACCTGGTGTTCGCGACGCTGCGCGGGAACCTGTCGATCAAGCTGCTGATGAACCTGATGCGGGTCACCGCGCTGCGCCACTCCCCGATCGGATTCGGGATGTTGTTCCGGACCGATCCGGCGCTCACCGCGTCGTGGGTGGCGCCGTGCCAGAACGACCCGCGCATCCGGCGGGAACTGGCGACGCTGCTGCGCAACGTCGCGAAGACGGACCTCACCGACGTGGCGACGCGGCTGCCCCGGTTCACCAAGCCGGTCACGGTGGTGTGGGGGATGCTCGACCGCAGCTTCACCCCTGCCCTCGGACGGCGCCTCGCCGCGCTGTTCCCCGACGCCACGTGGGTCGAGGTGCCGGATGCCCGGACGTTCGTCGCGCAGGACGCCCCGCAGGCGGTGGCCGACGCGATCAGCTCGATCACCGCAAAGACCGACGCATAACTGGGAGCGCGCTACCATTTGAATGTGGCGCGCACAGCTCACCAACGGTCGGACGCGTTCGCGAACGTCAGCAGGATCATCGCCGCCGCACGCGAGATCTTCGCGCGCGACGGCACTTCCGCGACCCTGAGTCAGGTGGCGAAGGCCGCGGGTGTCGGCAACGCGACGCTGTACCGGCATTTCCCGAACCGCCGTGCGCTGGCCGCCGCGGTGTACGAGGACATCGTCGTCAACGACATCCGGCCGACGATCACCGCGCTGGGCGACAACGCGCCGCGCGAGGCGTTCATCGACGCGCTGGCCCGCCTCGAGGACGCGATGTTCGAGCAGCGGCCACTGTTGGCCTCGATGGGCGACCTGGCCGAGTTGACCGTCGACCTGTTCACCCGTGACCGCGAGCAGTTCGAGGCGATGATCGCGCACGCCAAGGAGTCCGGCCTGCTGCGGCCGGACCTGACCGCCGACGACGTGGTCAACTTCGTCGCGATGGTCACCACCGCGTCGGTGGCGATGAACCAGCCGAAGGCGGTGCGCCGCCGCTACCTGAGCCTGATGTTCGACGCGTTCAGCGCCCAGGGCGCGCAGCCGTTGCCCGCGCCCGGGTCACGCAAGGCCTGATCACCCTCATTTGCGTTCACTTTGCGCTGAGGGCGCCCGTCACTCGCACTTCTGCACCCTCACCGCAAAGCCAACGCGAGAAGTCGAGCCGACGCGGTGAACCTTTTCGCGTCGTGCCCCGTAGAGCCTTCTGAACAGTCACAACGAATGGAAGGCACGACCATGAGGACACACCTGTTGATCTCCGCCGGTATCGCGGCTGCGGCTTGCGCGACGATCCTCGCACCGGCGACGGCGGCGGCGGCGACCGACGATTGCGCCAGCACCGACCGGAACCCTCGGGGGCAGGCTGGATTCGTCCTGCGTGACGAGGACGGGAAGAACCCGTTCGCGGTGGCCGACTCACGCAGGGTCACCCTGAAGGCGGACTGCTCACGTTGACCTAGTGGCCGCGAAGTCGAGCACAGCGGACGCGAAGAGGTCCGGATCCTGTTGGGCCACACAGTGACCCGTCGGGAAGGTGAGGTGACGGGCGGCCGGGATGAGTTCCCGGGCCGCCGCCGCCATCGGGGCGTAGACGGGCTCGGAGTTCGCGCAGGAGGCGACGCACACCGGCATGCGCAGCTCGCGCAGTGGCGCGAAGACCTCGGAGCGGGTGTAGGACTGCTCCATCACGTGGAAGATCGGCCGCAGCATCGCCGCCTCGGACTCCGGGTGACACCGCAGATACACGGCGCCGTCGCGTTCGACCAGGCCGAAGTCACCGAACGCCCGCAGCCCGCCATCTTGCCAGCCCGCGAATCCCGCTGTGCGGCTGAGATGGCCGAGTGCTTCCTGCCGGCTGGGAAACGCGTTGCGCCGCCGCTGCACCTTCACCACCACCGCGCGGGGCAGCTTGCCGAGTTCCTGCTCCAGGACGCCTTCGCGCGGCACCATCGCCGTCGGTTCGACGGTGAACAGCCGGGAGAACGCACCGGGCCGGCGTGCCGCGGCGAGCAGCAGGTCCGTCGCGCCCGCGCTGTGCCCGACACCGAGCGCGTCCTGGATGCCGAGGGCGTCGACGACCGCGCACAGATCGTCGGCGAAGTCGGAGAATTCGTATCCGCCTGCGGATTGACCGCTCATCCCGTGGCCGCGACGGTCGATCGACAGCACGGTGTGGGTTCGCGCAAGATGCGGCACCACGTCGGCCCATACCTGTGCCACGTATCCGGTGCCGTGCAGCAGCACCGCGACCGGCCTGCGGCCGTCCGGTTCCCCGGTGGCGTGCACGGCGATTTCGACGGGTCCGGACGGGACGCGCAGAAGCGTCGTCAGTGCGGGCACTCCGTGACCCTACCGGCGCCCACAGGCCGCCTCGGTACTGTGGATCGTCGAGGCGAATCGGAGGCCGATACAGGTGGTGACGGAGCCGCGCAGGGGACTGAACGACGCGATCACGCGATTCTGGAGTGTGGCCGCGCCCCTATATGACCAGCAGCTGCTGCAACGCCTGGTGTACCGGCCGGCACAGAACGAGGTGATCGACCGGCTGCGCACCCACGGAGCTCGGCGGGTCGCCGACATCGCCTGTGGCACCGGCATCCTGGCCGACCGCATCCAGCGCGAGCTCGGGCCCGACGAGGTCTACGGCGTCGACATGTCCGACGGCATGCTCGAGCAGGCGCACGCCCGGTCGGCGAAGGTCGACTGGCGCAAGGGGCCGGCCGAGCGGTTGCCGTTCGACGACGGTGCGCTCGATGCGGTGGTCACCACCTCGGCGTTCCACTTCTTCGACCAGCCGGCGGCGCTCCGCGAGTTCCATCGCGTGCTCACGCCCGGTGGTCTGGTCGCCGTCACGACGATCAACCCGAATCTGCCTGCACCCTTCGACCGGCTGACCCTCGGTCGCCGCAGTCCCGCGCACAACCCGTCGCCCGCGCAGATGCGCACACTGTTCACCGACGCCGGTTTCACCCTCGTCGACCAGCACCGCGTCCGCCGTCCAGGCTGGACGCAGCTGGTGTCCGACATGATCACCGTCGGCGGCCGGTAATCCGGCACACGCTTGGACTCCGGCCGGTCACGTTCGACGTGGCCGATATCGTTCCCGGTCTGGGTGCAGCCGGTTCTTGAGTAACGCCGGGCCGCAGGTGATCCGCTGCTGCGGCCGCTTGACCAGGATGTTCAGTTTTCCCGGCGCTGGTGGTGCGGTCGAGCGGTAGCGGCCCCCACTGGGGGTGACGAACTGCGCGGTGTGGACGCCGTCGACCTCGCTGGTGGCGACCTGCCAGCCCGGGGCTTCCTTGTCGTAATTGCATCGCGCGCACTCACCCAGACCGTTGACCGAACTGGTCGGCCCGCCCTTGTGGTGCGGGTGGGCGTGGTCGTGGTGACGGATCGGCGCATCGCAATACGGGGTACGACACCGCTGATCACGC
>NZ_JAUMSQ010000311.1:0-1184 GCF_030519285.1 Mycolicibacterium arseniciresistens | reverse complement strand
GGATCCGGGCTGGTCGGCCCGGGCCGGGACCTGTGCGGCGGGCGCCGCGGGCGCCTCGGCGGGCACGTCGGCCGGTGGCGCAGGCAACTGCTTGAGGTACTGCAGCACGCCGCCGATGATCCCCAGTGTCAGCGCCAGAAGCGGCTGAATCAGCAGCTGCGGGTAGGTCAGCGAGGCACCGATCCACGAGATGGCCTGGTAGGCCACGGCGAACAGGAAGGGCCCCCAGGTCTGCAGCGCCGCAGCCGGATTGGTGAGGAAGTCGGTGATCAGCTGGATCGTGTTGCCGATCGGATCCCGCAGGAAGTCCGCGATCTCCTGACCACCGGGGAAGATGTTCAGCAGATCCGAGAGCCAGTCCGAATTGTTCAGCGCCGAGCCGGATTCGGTCGCCTGGGCCTGGGCGCCGGTCTGCTGCAGGCTCGCCATCGCGGTGCCGGCCTCGCCGACGCCGGGGGTGAGGATGAACGGTGATGGCAGCGAGGCCGGTGTGCTGGCCATCGCCGCGCCGGCCATCGCCTGATAGGTGCTCATCGCTGTCGCGGCCTGGATCCACATCCGCACGTAGTCGGCTTCGTTGATCGCGATCGGAATCGTGTTCAGGCCGAGGAAGTTCGTCGCCACCAGTACGCCGTGCACCACGTGGTTGGTGACGAGCTCCGGCATCGTCGGCGTCATCGCCAACGCCGTCGTGTACGCCGCCGCCGCCGTCGTGTGCTGCGCCGCGGTCACGGAGCTGTTGGCGCTCTGCTGGGCCAGCCACGCCAGGTAGGGCTGATGGGACGCCACGTACTGCTCGGCGCTCGGACCCTGCCACGACCCCGCCTGCACCGCGCCGAGCAACGCCGTCAACTCCGCTGCAGCCGAAGCGTACTCGGCGCTCAACGACTGCCATGCCCCCGCAGCGGCCAGCAGCGATCCGGGGCCCGGACCACTGCTAAGCAGCGTCGAATGCACCTCGGGTGGCAGGGCCATGAAGATGGGGGCGGTCATCTCAGCCGCCGCGTGCGATCAGGTACGACGACGCCGCCATCGCGTCACCGGTGGCGTAGCTGACGCCCGACTCGCCCACGCCCATACCGGAGCGGCCGAGCTCTTCGACGCCGAGCGCGGCGGTCGCGGCGTGCTGGTTGCCGTGCGCGCTGAAGCCCGCCGCGGTCTGCAGCGACACCACATCGGCTCCT
>NZ_JAUMSQ010000310.1:0-8751 GCF_030519285.1 Mycolicibacterium arseniciresistens | reverse complement strand
GAGCTCTTCGACGCCGAGCGCGGCGGTCGCGGCGTGCTGGTTGCCGTGCGCGCTGAAGCCCGCCGCGGTCTGCAGCGACACCACATCGGCTCCTGGCGGCAGCACCGCGGTCACCGCGGGTGCGGCCGCGGCGTGCGCCGCCGCCAGCCGCGCGGTCAGACCCTCGACCGCGGCACTGGCCGCGGTCAGTCCCTCGGGAACGACACGAAGCGTCATCAGCTGTATTCCTTTCCGTTGCTGTCCGTCCCTCGGCCGCCCTGGGTGGCGGCCTCGCCGACGAGTGGATTGACGAGCTGCACGAAGGTCGGGAGGTCGCCGTCGTCCAGCAACATGCCGCGGCCGGCGGGCAGCCGGTTGAACCTGTGGCCGCGAATCTTACCGCTGTCCTGCGGATTTCCGGACAGCAACAGCGTCGTTGCCTGCAGGTCGTTGAGCCTGCGCAGCAACGGCGCCGTCATGATCGCGTGCGCCGAACCGGTGGCCCGCGCCGTGACGATCACCCGCAGGCCGAGGTCACCGGCCTGGCCGAGCAGGCCGAGCAGCGGCGTCCACGGCCGCTGGCCCACGTAGGGTCCGCTGACCGCCGGGCTGTCCGGGATCTGGTCGACGTCGTCGATGATCAGGTAGTGCGTGTGGCCCTGATATCCCCAGCTGCTCAACTGCTGGGGCGTGAGACCTGCGGGCGGGCGGCGCTTCTCGATCAGCGCGGCCAGCCCGAGCATCGCCGGGGTGATCCGGTCGATGTTCGGCGTGTACTCGTTGTCCGGGAACAGCGGCTCGTCGACGAGGTGCAGCCGCCGGTCGATGACCGTGAACGCGACGTCGTCCTGCCGCGAGTTCTCCCGGACGGTGCGGATCAGGTGCCGCAGCAGGGTGGTCTTGCCCGCCCTGGCGTCACCGAAGACCATGAGCAGCGGGTTGCGCTCGAAGTCCAGCGTGACCGGTGCGAGGTCCTGTTCCCGCTGGCCGATGACCACCCGTTCGGGCGGCGTGTAAAGCGGGGCAAGCACTTCGGGTCGCAGGTCGGTCGGCAGCAGCCGCACCCGCGGCGCGGTGACGTCCGGGTGCCGGTTGTTGATCGCGCGGATCACATCCAGCGGCGGGGCGGCGATCAGGAAGTGCTCGGCCGCCATCGTCAGGCCGCGACCGGGCTGATCCGCCGGCACGCTCTCGGCGGGCCTGCGCAGCCCACCGACGATCCGCACGTTGCTGTCGCGGGCGTCGTGCAGCTTGAGTTCCAGTCGAAGGCCGAGGCCGTCGCGCATGTTCAACGGCACCTCCAGCCAGTTCGGCGTGGTGATCACGACGTGGATTCCGTAGGCCAGTCCACTGTTCACCAGCTCGGTCACCCTGGCGAGCAGCGGGTTCCGGGTGTTGAACGTGTCGGTGTTGTCCCGACTGAACGCGTACAGATTGTCGATCACCAGGAACACTTCGCCGTAGCCGTCGTCCCTGAAGTCCGCACCCCGCTCCTGGCGTGCCCGCAGCAGCTGCTCCAGCTCGCCGAAGGTGCGCCGGATGCGTTCGGGCTCCAGCGGAGTGGCGACGCTGCCCACATGGGCCAGCTCGGCCATCGGACGCAGCTGCCCGCCGCCGTAATCCAAGCAGTAGAACGTCACGTCGCGCGGTGAGTGCAGCGCGGCGGCCGACAGCATGAACGTCTGCAGCGCCGTCGACTTGCCCGACTTGGGCCCACCGTGGATCACCATGTTCCCGGCCGCCGAGTTGGCGTCGAACATCAGTGCGTCGCGCCGCATCTCGAACGGCCGGTCGATCTCGCCCAGCGGCCAGCGCCACTGCCGGGCGTTCACTCCGGACCGTTGGAGCAGGTCGAGCAGCGGAATCGAGTCCTCGAGCGGGGGCGGCCACAGCGGCGGCGCCTTCGGGCCGTACTGCGCCAGTTGCTCACCGATCGTGGCGATCAGCTTGCGCGGCGGCAGCACCTCGACGTCGGCGTCCGCGGACGGGATGATGGTGTCGGGCTCGGGCTCCACCCGCGTCGCGGTGAACTCCTGCGGCTGCGGCAGCGCCCGCACCACGATGGCCTTCTCCACCCGCGGCGGCTCGTAGATGCCGTCGACGTAGGTGCTGCGGAACTTGACCGGCACCGCGCCGGGGGCGGGCACCAGGAAACCCTCGCCCTTGTGTTCGCGGCCCGATTCGATGTGGTACGCGTCCTCCACCCCGATGATCTGGCGGGACACGCTGGGACTGGCCACCTTCAGACCGATGCGGTACGACGTGTTCTTGTCGATGTCCTTGATCCGGCCCACGTCCAGTGTCTGCGACGCGAAGAGGATGTGGATCCGGAACGACCGGCCCTTGCGGGCGACGTAGTCGAACAGGTCGGCGTACTCGGGGTGGTCGGCGAGCATCAGCGTGAACTCGTCCGCCACCACGAACAGCGTCGGCATCGGCGGCAGGTCGTGCCCTGCCGCGATGGCGGCCTCGTACTCGGTGACGGAGTTGAACGCGCTGCCCTGCACACGCCTGCCGGACTCCTTGAGCAGCTGCTCGCGCCGGGCCACCTCTCCGCGCAGGGTGTCGGCGAACCGGTCGGCCAGCGACTTCTTCTCGGCCATGTTCGAGATGACGGCGACGACCTGCGGGAAGTCGCGGAAGATGTCGGCGCCCGCCTCGCCCTTGAAGTCGGCGTAGATGACGATCAGCCGTTCGGCCGAGTGAGTGGTCAACAGCGACAACAGGATCGACATCAGGGTCTGCGACTTGCCCGAACCGGTCATGCCGATCATCAGGCCGTGCGGACCCATGCCGCCCTCGGCCTCGTCCTTGAGGTCGAAGTACAGCGGTTCGCCGGTGGCGGTGACACCGATCGGCACCCGCAGTTCGTCGTCGCGGTTGCGCGGCGCCCACAACGCGGCCACGTCGAGTGCGGACGCGTCGGGGATGCCGAGCAGCGTGGTGAACGTGGAGCCACCGGTGGTCGTCGACCGGGCGTGGTTGGGGTTGGAGTCCCAGCGGGACAACCGCCGCGCGATGTGGCGGCAGTCGTCGGCGCCGATGCCGTCGGCGACGTCGACGAAGGGCTGCCAGCCGCCGCTCAGCCACCGCTCGATCCGGCCGTCGGCGACCTTCAGGATCGGCCGCTCGGGGTCGGGGTACTGCTCGCGGTTCGGCGGCGTGGTGGTGCGGTGGATGACGGTGACGCCGGCCAGGCCGGGCCGCCGCACGATCGCGTCGAGGTCGGCCTCCGGATCGTCGACCACGATCAGCAGGTGCTTGAGTGCACCGTCGTTGCTGCCAGGGAACGCATCCCGGCCGGCCAATGCCGGACCGAGCAGTTGCCGCAGTTCGCCTGCGGTGGTGGTCAGGTAGCGCGCCGGGCCGACGCCGTCGGCCTCACCCGGGACGTCGACGTGCGGCAGCCACTTCAGCCAGGACCAGTCGTCATCGTCTACGTCGGGTGACGCGAGAGCGACCCCGAGCACGGCCGGATCGTGCCAGGTGACCGCCTGGGCCAGCCATGCGCGCACCGCGGCGCGCACGTCGGCGGCCTCACCGAACACCGTGATGCGGGCCAGCTTGGCGATGTCGATGCCCGCCGGGGCATCGCGGACCGTGCGCTGCACGTCGAGCAGCCCACGCAAGGTGCTGTGCGACACCGGCTCCAGGTCGATCTCGTCGGCGGTGTCCTTCACCCGCAGCGTCGCGTTGAGCGGCGTGTCGTGCAGGCCCGCCCGCAGCACCAGGAAGTCGTTGTCCCGCGGATCGCGCTCCCACTGCCTGCGGGTGCCGGGGATGGTGGCCAGCACGTCGGGGTCGGGATGCGACCACTCCAGTGCCGCAAGCTGTTCGGCGGCGTGTGCGCGGACGTTGTCGCGGACCACCGACAGGTAGCGCAGGTAGTCGGCGCGTTCGGCATCGACCTCCTCGGTGCGCATCTTGTTGTCCGAGCCGCGGTAGAGCGCGGTGGCGGCCAACAGCAGCACGAACGGGAAGAACAGGATCTGCGGCGAGATCAGCCGCATGCCGGTCGCGACGAGCGCGACGATCATGCCGACGATCAGGATCACGATCAGGTACGGCAGCACCCGGCGCAGAAGCGACGGCGGCACCAGCCGCGGCAGTTCGGGCGGCGGTTCGATCGTGATGGTGCCCTTGCGGGTGGTCGGCTGCGGAAGCCGCCGGTGGGCCTCGAAGATCAAGCGGCTCATCGGTTCTCCAGTCGCGCGGGGCTCGGGTCGGGCAGCAGGGTGTCGTGCGCGAGCAGCGCGTCACTGCGGGACAGGGTCGGGCCCGCGGCGAACTGCGCCAGGACGGACCACGGGACGGGCAGCGGCGGGGAGCTCAGGCCCAGCGCGGCGACCGCGTCGTCGTCGGCGCCGGTGTCGATGCCGTAGCGGACGCCGGTGTCACTGATCCAGAACAGGGACCCGGCGGTCGGTGAGCCCGGGGCCTGCCCGACGGTCTGCACGAAGTATCCGCTGCCGGGGGCGATCGCCACCCGGTTCGCCGTCGTGCCACTGCCCGCACCGACCAGGGTGAGCGTGCGCTGGTTCTCGGGCAGCGGCAGGGTGGCGCCGGACAGCAGGGCCAGCGAACTCTCCGCGGCGCCTTCCGGTTTCGTCCACCGCGCGCAGGTGACGGGGTCGGCGGAGGTGTCCACCAGATCGACCGTGGAGTCGGGGTACGCGGCGGTGTCGATGCCGCGTGCGACCGGCATGCGGGCCACCTCGTCGGCGCCCAGCCTCGGCGCCTGGGCCAGGCCGTAGGAGTTGGTGTTGCGCAGGATGCCCGCCAGCACCGGCGACACCGGCTGAAGGCCGTCGGACAGCACGGCGTAGTAGCGGATCGAGTTGTCCGCCTCGAACGCCGCGACCACGGCGCCGACGGGGACCTGGGCCGACAGCGGGAACTGCGGCGGCGCACCGGCGCCCGCGATCGGCGGCGCGGCGAGCGCCGGAGCCTCGGGGATGGCGTTGAACAGGCCAGCGGCGATCGGGCGCGGCGACGGGATGTCGCCGCCGAAGCCGAGTGCGTCGGTCACGGCGCGGTTGGCCAGGTCGACCGGGCTGCGCCTGCCGTCCCACAGCAGCCAGGTGCCGGCGTTGGTGCCCTCGGTGTCCTGCACCAGCACGGCCTGGTCCGCGGCCAGCGTCGCCGCGCGCTCACCGCCCGACCCGGTGGCGCCGGCGATCACGGTGACGCCGGTGTCCGGTCCTGCGACCGCGTCGCACACGGTCCAGTCCGCGTCCGCGTCGGTGCTCTGCACCATGCGTTCCGGTGCGCCGGGGATGCCGATCAGATTGCCGCGGGGGAACTGGTCGATCTCACTGGTCTTGACGGTGGTGGGGTTGTCCGCACGGCCCGCGATGAGCCGGGCCGAGGTCAGGTTGAGCACCGGGTGCAGCTGCTCGCCGACCTTGACGTAGAGCGCGGCAGTCGAGCGGTCGGCGAGGATCGAGTCCGTGCCCGCCGATCCGGACGGCCGGATGAAGGAGAACAGGAAGCAGCCGATCAGGCCGGTGACCACGATGAGGGCGCCGGTGATCACGGCGCGGCTCTGGGTGCGCAGCGGGTCGACCAGCATGCGGGTGTCGTGCAGCGCGACGCCGGAGGCGATGCGGCGCATGACGAATCGCCAGCCGGACACCTGATGGCGGGTGACGAAGCCGCGGCGGTACTCGACGCGGTCGGGATTCTCGTTGGCCGGGGTCCGGGAGGTGAAGGAGCGCCGGTCCTCAGGGTCGGAGGGCAAGCGCGAAGCGCCACGGGAATTGGGAGAGGTCATGCCTGCACCGACAGTTCCGGCACGGTCAGACCGAGCCCCTTGAGCAGCGGCACGGCGGAGCTACGCACATCGTCGGCGGTGATGGTCATCAATTCCTCGTCGGTGAAGTCGTCGACGTCGGAGTGGTCGAGGCGGTACTCCCGCTCCTCCTCCGAACGCTCGACCAGGTTGCGCACGAAACGGCCGTTGCCTGCGATGTCGAGGCTGCGCCGGTCCACGCCGTTGGCGTCGGGCGTGGTGGACCGCGCGAGCTTCTCGAACAGGTCCTCCATGTGGTCGTGCGCGGCCTTCTCGAACACGCTGTCGCGCTTCTCGGCCATCCGCATCGCGATCTCGACGAGCTCGGCGCCCGAGTAGGACGGGAAGTCGATGCTGCGGGTGAATCGGGAACGCAGGCCCTCGTTGGTGTCGAGGAAGTTGTCGAGGTCCTTGCGGTAGCCGGCGACGATCACCACGAGCCGGTCGCGGTCGTTCTCCATCCGGGCCAGCAGCGTGTCGATCGCGACGAGCCCGAAGTCGTTCTTGGCGCCGGTGGACACCAGCGCGTAGGCCTCGTCGAGGAACAGCACGCCGTCGAGCGCACTGTCGATGATCGCGTTGGTCTTGGCCTCGGTCTCACCGATGTGCTGGCCGATGAGGTCGGCGCGGTGCACCTCGCGGACGGTCTCCTTGCGCAGCAGGCCGAGTCCGCAGTAGATCTTGGCGACCACCCGGGCGATGGTCGTCTTACCGGTTCCGGGTGGGCCGGCGAACACCAGGTGGTTGGTGCGCTGGGCGACGGTGAGCCCGCGCTCCTGGCGGCGCAGCGACATGGCCACCGAGCTCTTCAGCCTGGCGACCTGGTACTTGACCTCCTCGAGGCCGATGAACTCCGCGAGTTCGGCCTCGGCCTCGACCAGCAGGTGCGACTTGCGGTCCTGGGCACCCGGGTCGATGAAGTCGGCCTCGCCGGGTTCGGTGGCCGGATCCCACGGGTTGCTGCGCGCCTCGATCCGGGCGGCGGTGGTGGTCGGGATGCCGAATGTCTTGTCCGTCAGCGCCGTTTCGACCTGCGCGTTCTCCGGGTTCGCGGCATAGAGCTCCTGCAGCACGTCGGCGGCGTCCTCGTCCTCCCCTTCGGCGCGCAGCACCAGCGCCTTGGCCAGCGCGCCGTCCACGGCGGCCACCGCGACGGGGCCCGCCGGCTGCTCGAGATAGGACAACGCCGGGGAGAACATGCCGATCCGGGCCAGTGAGATGCCCAGCGCGATCCGCGCGGCGTGCGAGAACGTCTCGTCCTGTGTGGTGTCGTTGACCACCGGGGTCAGCAGCCGCACCACGTCGGACCATCGTTCGGCCCGGTAGTTGATCGCCACCCGCACCCATCGGGCCTGTACCCAGCCCGGCCGGCGGTCGAGCAGTTCGCCCACCAGCTCGTCGGCGTCGGCGTACGCCTCGTTGTCGGCCAGCGTTGCCGCCCAAGCCAATTGGAAGTCATCAGGGTCCGAGGCCCGGAACTGCAGGTACAGGCCGGTGTCATAGGTGAACGCCAGCGCGCCGGGCGCGAGGTCGATCTCGCGCTGCAGCAGACCCGCCGAGCGCCTGGTGCGCCAGATGGATTCGATGACATGCCCGGAGACATCGCCCGCGGCGGCGAGACCGGTCCAGGCATCGCAGTGGTCGTGCGCGACGTGGGCGAGCGCGGCGAAGCCCGACCGCGCGGCGGTCAGGTCTGCGGGACGTTGGCGGTCGTTGACCGAGAGGCCGAGCGCCCGGCAGCAGGTGGCGAACCGGCTGACCACGTCGCGGTCGATTCGGGGCGCTCCGTGCGAGAGAGCGGCAAGCGTGTCATTACCCATGTCTGTGCACGGGAAGCGAACCCCGTCACCGGGCAGCCCCCGTTTTCTCCCCTTATGTAGGCAAAGCTAACTTTTGCTGAAGTTAGCATTACCTAGCCTCACTGTCGAGACTCACGGTCTCGCCCGCAAACGTGAGCCCGGTCACCGTTTGACGGCGCTGACCAGGGAGATTGTCTGGAACATCGGACCCGCCTCGGTGTCGGCCGCCGGAACCGGCCGGCCGACTCGCCGCAGGTAGTCGGCGAGGCGGGTGGTGTCGGCGGTCCATCCGCGGGCCATGAACCAGTCCTGGGCGGCCGCGTGTTGTTCGTTGTAGATCAGCGTGAAGAACGCGTTGTCCCCGCCCGCTGCCCGCTCCTCGGCGCGCTTTGCCTCGAACACCGCCGGGGGCATCGGCGTCGCCTCCTCGACCGCGACGCGGCTGCCCGCCGCGGCGAGCGTGTCGATGCCGGAGAACAACTGGTCCTGCGCGGTGGCGGGCAGGTACATCAGCAGCCCTTCGGCGAGCCACGCCGACGGCGCCGCGGGGTCGAACCCGCCGTCGGTCAGCGCGGCAGGCCAGTCGCCGCGCAGGTCGACCGCCACCTCGCGGCGGTCGGCACGCGGGGCGTCACCGTGGGCGGCGAGGACCTCCCGCTTGAACTGCAACACCTGCGGCTGGTCGAGCTCGTAGACGACGGTGCCGTCCCGCCACGGCAGCCGGTAGGCCCGCGAGTCCAGGCCCGCCGCGACCAGGACCACCTGTCGCACATCGGCTTCGGCGGCGGCGGTGAAGTAGGTGTCGAAGTAGCGGGTGCGCGCGCCCTGGAAGTCGACGAATGCTGCGCCGAACTCCGAGGCGAGCGGGTGGTCAGGTGCCTTGCCGTCCAGCAGGGCGGACCAGTCACCGCCCGCCGCGCGGCAGAACACCTCGGCGTAGGGATCGACGGCGAGCGGCTCGGCCTTCTTCGCCTCCAGCGCCCGCGACGCGGCGACGAACAGCGCCGTGGAGCCGACGGAGGTGGTGATGTCCCAGGAGTCGTCGTCGGTGCGCACGCGGGTGAGGCTACGCCGCTTCGCTGACAGCTTCCTGACCGCCGAGCCCGCCGAGACCACGGTTGTTGACACGTTTTCCGCCTTGGGTTCAAGGAGTGATTGCAACACTTCCTAGTTGGGAGTGCG